>CAZDFM010000303.1:0-4379 GCA_964504465.1 uncultured Pseudobdellovibrionaceae bacterium
TTGACGGGGCTCGCTTTACGAATGCAGCTCACTTTCTTGGTCTTGGGCTTCGCGAACTCTGCGAAGTTATCGAACCCGACGCGCTTTCGTTTGGCGGAACAAAAAACGGGCTCCTCGGTGCCGAATGTATTGTGTTCTGGAATCAGACGTTTGCCCGCGACTTTAAATTTTACCGTAAACAAATGATGCAGCTACCATCTAAAATGCGGTTTTTATCGGCGCAGTTCTTGGCTTTTTTGTCTGATGGTTTGCATGAGCAGATTGCTTCGCATTCTCACCTGATGGCCAAGTATTTGGCCTCGGGACTCGCAGAAATTCCTCAGGTTGAATTGATGTTTCCGGTTGAGAGCAATGCAGTTTTTGTGCGGCTTCCAAAAGCCTGGACGAAGGCACTCAAAGAAGAGATGTTTTTTTATGTTTGGGACGAAGTGAGTTGGAGCTGTCGGCTGATGACGAGCTTCGATACTGAAAAGAAAGATTTAGATCGTTTTATTCAATGTGCTAAACGCTTAAGCGAGTCGCGCGAGCTTGGTCTTTAAGGAGATTCTCTTATGAGCAAAAAAATTCCACCGGTTCATTACCACGATTATTTGAAGCTCGACGCTTTTTTGGAACCTCATCATTTAAGAAGCGAAGAATTTGGCGAAAAAGCTCATGATGAAAACTTATTCATCACGGTTCACCAAGCGTACGAACTCTGGTTTAAACATATCTTGATCGAGATCGACTCTATCTTAGAGATTTTTTCTAAAGATCAAGTTGCTGAAAAACAAATGGGTTTAATCACGGCCCGCCTAAAACGTATCAATGATATTTTTCGTTTGATCGTGCAGCAGATTCCGATTTTAGAGACGATGACTCCACTGGATTTTTTGGATTTTCGTGAATACCTTTATCCGGCTTCGGGCTTTCAAAGTTTGCAGTTTCGTTTAATCGAAAATAAATTGGGTCTTAAAAAAGATCAGCGCTTGGCTTTTAACAAAGAGCCCTATGAGAAGGCTTTAAAAGCCAATCAACAAACAGACGTGCTCAACGCCGAAACGGGTTTAAATTTATTCAGCTTGGTCGATCAATGGCTTGCGCGCACTCCGTTTTTGAAGATCGAAGGTTTTGATTTTTGGAACATCTACCGCGGGGCGGTTGAAAAGATGTTTGAAGAAGATAAAGAGGTCGTCATTCATAATGATATTTTAGATGAGGCCGGCAAAAAACGAAACTTGGACCAAATCGAAGCCTCTTCGAAACTTTTTGAGGGCTTGTTTGAACGAGACGAGTTTAAAAAAACCGGCGCCTGGAAGTTTTCTTATGAGTCGGTTCATGCGGCCCTCTTTATTCAGCTGTACCGTGATCAACCGGTCTTCCAAACCCCATTTCGACTTTTGACCGAACTTGTCGACCTCGACGAAAATTTAACCAACTGGCGCTACAAACACGCATTAATGGTCCAAAGAATGCTCGGCACAAAAATCGGCACTGGCGGCTCCTCAGGCTCCCATTATCTTAAAGCCGCAACCGAACAACACCGCGTCTTCACCGACCTCACTCAACTCACCACCTTCTTCATCCCCCGCTCCCGCCTTCCAAAACTACCAAAGGAAGTCGAGAAGAAGCTGGGCTTCATCTATGAGGTGCATTCTTAGGAATTTGTTAGACGAGGTCGCGCATTTTTCTTCGGGGTGCGGTCGCAAAACCAGATCTTTACATTTCCTTCGGGCTCGCCCGCATGTTATTGACGACGATATTGATGCATATGGGATTTTCCAAAGCTTCGTTCGGCAGCTAAAAGATTATGCTGCCGGCAAAGCACTCGCAAATTACTTGGGTCATCGCTACCCCCTAAAGCTTTCGGTCGGATATGATCAATTTCGAGTTGATAGCTACTTCCACAGGTGCGACCAGTTCGAGGATCTTTAAAACTGCATTTACCCTCTGCCTGACGGATTACTTCTAATCGAGTACTTTTCTGTGACTTCTTATTTTTTATCGCACACACACCTAATGTTACTTCCGCAGCGGAAGTGACTGGAGACGCAAGCGGGTCGATTCTTTCGATTAAAAATTCTAAGGCGTAGGTAATGATATCGGCGTCAGTTGCATTTGGAAATTTGTGCGACAAAACTTCTTTCGCCCGAGAAATATTATGTTTCGCTATGTTTGGTAAATTTAATTGATATCGGATTTGGTCTGCGTTTATGATTCGATGTCGCTCCTGATAAACTGTCGAAGCGGTTTCAGGGAATTTCGCGACTAAAGCCTGTTTTGCCTCGACGACTGATTTATTCACGATGCTTTCGATGATCAACGCTTTTTCTGACAAAGAAACTTTCTCACCCGATAGTTTCTCATGCTGTTTAACAATCGACTGCGCTTTACTCAAAGAGGTGAGATTCACGCGCCCATCCGAAAGTTTTTCTGCAACTTCAGGAACCGCCTTTAACATTCGAGCGGCTTCAATTCGCCGATAAGCCGCCGCATTCGAAAACCCGTAACCGCGGACAAGCCAACCAAACATACTCGCAAACCCAAGCTCTAAATAACTTCGCCGCTCAAGCGCGATATTTATAAGCTCTAAAATTTCATTCGTAATACGCCGCTCTTCACGAATGAGTTGGGTTAACTTCATTTCAATTTCAAAAGTCTTCATATGCACCTCGGAAAAGAACATATCATAGCTTTTAAAAGCCACTTTTTACGTTCTATTAACTCGACCGCACGCAATCTTTCTTTTAACAAAGTCCGACCACAACTAGTTTCACGCGAATCAATTTACTGCCATAACACCGTCAACAAAAAAGTAAAAAAAGTAAAAAAAATAAATCCATAACGCAGATTGCTTCCGCTGCGGAAGCAACATCATTTCGTAAACTAAAGCGCCATCAATGCTCTCGCTGATGGGAAGGCAAGAGGAAGTGGAGATGACTGTACCGATTGGTTTTGCGGATTAACTTAAAGCTTTTAGAAGCTCGCTGAGTTCGGAGAGGCGGACTTCTTGTTGGGCGCCGGAGTCTAGATCTTTCCAGGTGGCGGTGCCTTTGGTGAGTTCGTCGGTGCCGATGATGATGGCGACTTTGGCGCGGGCTTTGTTGGCTTTTTTCATTCGCTTGCTGAGGTTGCCTGAGTACGACAACTCGATGGCGTGGCCTTCGCGGCGGAGGTCGTAGCTCATTTTTCTTACTGCGGCTTCAGCGACTTCGCCAAGGGGGATTAAAGCGGTTGGCCGTTTAGGTTCAGGAACTTTTTCGATGAGTAAACTTAAGCGCTCAATTCCACTCGCCCAACCTACGCCTGGAGTTTGGGGGCCGCCCATTTGTTGTACCAAACCGTCGTAGCGACCGCCGGCTAAAATTGTATCTTGTGCGCCCAGGCCTTGGCTTCGAATTTCAAATACTGAGTGAGAATAATAATCTAGGCCTCTTACTAAAAGTGGGTTCTCGACAAAATCGATCCCAAGATCAGTTAAACCTTTCAAAATTTTTCCGTAAAAATCTTTAGAGGCCGCATTTAAATAATTTTTCATAGCGGGAGCGCCGTGAACGATTTTTTTATCTTTTTCGTCTTTTGAATCGAGTATACGCATGGGATTGGTTGAGAGTCGGCGCTGAGAATCTTCGCTTAATTCTTTTTCGTATTTTTTTAAGTACTCGACTAATGCCGCTCGATACTGCACCCGACTGTCGGTGTCCCCGATCGAGTTGATTTCGAGACTTAACCCGGTAGTAAGTTTAAGCTCAAGGAGCATCTGCCAAGCCAAAGCAATGACTTCAATGTCGGCTTCAAAAGATTCTACACCCAAAAGCTCAACGCCGATTTGATGAAACTGACGAAGACGACCTTTTTGCGGGCGTTCATAACGAAACATCGGACCCTGATAAAAGTATTTTAAAGGTAAATGCTGAGCCAAGCCGTTTGAGATAAAAGCGCGTGCGACACCAGCAGTGCCCTCGGGGCGCAAAGTGATCTTTTCACCTCCCCGATCTTCGAAGCTGTACATTTCTTTTCCGACAATATCTGAAGTCTCGCCCAAAGTTTTTTGAAACACTTCAGAAAACTCAAAAATAGGTGTCGCGACTTCTTCAAACCCAAATCGTTCGGCAACATTCAAAGCTTGAGCTACGATCCAACGGTGTTTCGCGCTTTCCTCGGGTAGTAAATCATGTGTGCCGCGAACAGGTTGTAATGCCATGGGATCTCCAAAATTAAAAACTTTTGATACCGTGAAATCGAGTTCGAATAAATGCTCGAATAAATGCTCGAATAGTTACTGGTGTTGCCTGAAGCTTATTCGATCCGCTTTAAATTGTCGACTGCCGAGACAATAAGGATTAGTTTAGAGCCATGAAGTACTACGATATTTCACCACTCATCACTCCGAAGCTTGC
>CAZDFM010000304.1:0-2461 GCA_964504465.1 uncultured Pseudobdellovibrionaceae bacterium
GTAGTTGTTCCACCAGAACCACCGGGAGTTGATCCTGATCTGCTAGTCGGTCAACAGTTGTTCTCAGCACTCTGTGTGAACTGCCATCAACCCGCAGTCACTAAAAAGGGCCGAACCTTTAACGCCATCAAGAATGCCATTAACTCGCAACCGACAATGAATACTCCTGATCTCATCGCGCTCTCCGATGCGGACATCGGTAAAATCGTAAAATACCTTGGGAGTTTAAAATGAACTTTCAATGGCTAAGAGCTTTTATCTTTGCGCTCGCATCTTTTTCGGTAGCACTGGTTTTTCAAAATTGTTCTCGTCCTGCACATCACGACGGCGTCGCAGAAGTGGCGAGTGTTGACCCGTTTCCGTATCCTTATTCGAAAAAGCAAACCTTCTATGCAAATGCGATTCTATTGGCTGCAAAAACTGAGGTTGAAAGTCTCAGTCAATTCAAAGTGGCTGCGAGTCTTGCCTATGCAGATGATCCCACCCAAATCATCACCTACAATGTCATGGTTCAAGATGCAAATGGGTTAGCGGCCTGTCCAAGCCAGAGCGGTGTTTTAAATATGGGTCAATCGATCATTAAATTTGATTGTACTTCTACGGTAGTAGATGCCGAACTCACCGTAACAATTGAGGCAACTGCCGCCGGGATAAACGAAACCTTTGAGTTTATTTTTTAAAATCTATCTCAAGAAGTCTAGCAGACTTGACTGCATCATCTTGCCTGAGGTCTGAAGAGTAGCTTGAAGAGTCGATTCGGTTTTATTAATATCGCTGACGGTCTTAAAAATATCCGCATCTTCCATTTCAGAAATATTCGTTTGATTGTCGACCTTTGCTTTTTCAAGTGACTGCATAAAATTATCAAGAGTCATCGACCGTGAACCCACTTGCGCACGAGCCATAACAACCTGAGAAATCGCATCGTCAAGAATGTCTAGAGTTCCTTGAACCATCTCTTTATCGTTTGCACGAAGAGCGGTATCGAGTTGTCTAAAAGCATCAAAAAGATCGATTCCGTTTTCGTCTTCATCAACCGGAGTCATCTCTTTGATTTCACCATGCATACCGGCTGGCGCACGCATTTCTAGAGCTCTTTGCTCTTCGAGCTGCTTTTTGCTTTCTTCGTCTTTTTGCTTTTGAACCTGTTGCTTTTTAAATTCTTCGATCGTAACCGGCTGTTTCGAAATTGCATGCGCAATGCCGTCTTTGCCAAGGCCTTTTCCTGAAAAGATTTTATCTCCAGGTAGGTTCATGGCAATGAATGATCCTTTATCCGTATGGATCATCATTTCGCCTTCATCGCCTTTGTATTCACCTTCGGCAGTAAACGGCTGACTGTTGGTTTTATAACCACCAAAGATGAACCGGTCTCCGAGTTTTCGATTTCCGATTGAAATCATTTGTGAGTAGAGCTGCTGAATTTCTGTGGCCACGGCTTTACGAGATTCTTCGTTTGAAGCTCCGTCACTTGCTTGAGAAATCGCAAGTTCTTTTGCTCGCACGATATTCTCTGTTAACTCGGCAAGTGATTGGTCGGTAAATTCTAAGAAAGATTTCGCATAGCTTAGGTTTTTCAAGAACTGTTTATTGCCTGACAAATCCACTCGTGTCGCAAGTACACGTGCAGCCGCCACAGGATCATCCGATGGCTTAGTCACTCTTTTTTGAGTGGCAGCCTGGTTCTGTAGTTCAGACATTTCAGATCTGTTTTTAGACAGATTGCCTCGAACTTGATCAAAGGTGTTGTTATCAGCGACGCGCATCTTTAAAACCTAATCCTTACATTCGTTTTAAGCTTAAAACTGTGTCCATCATTTCATCTGCGGTCCGAATTAACCTGGCAGATGCATCAAACGTCTTTTGAAATTCGATCATCTTCGTAGTTTCTTCATCTAGGCTCACGCCACTGATGCTCTCGCGAAGATTTTTGAGCTGATCCACAATATCTTTTTGCGAAGACATATCCGAATTAGCTCTTTGAGTTTCAATCCCGATCTGTCCTACGATCGAGCTGTAGAAATCATCTAAGGTGCTCGCACCGTCTTTTAGAGTCTTTTTGTATTGAAGTGACGACATAATGTTGGCAATTCGGTTATCGCCAGGTGCATCGGGTTGTCCTGCAGCAGCGATTCTTCCGACATCTGTCGATACTCTTTCATCTACTTTCAAAGTGGAAGATGCGCCTTCAACCGTTTGAGGCATATCAAAAAATAATCCAGCTTTTTTCGAATATTGATCGTACCCCTGAATGTGAGCCATATTCACTTCTTTGGCTAAGGTGTAAGCCACTTGGTCTAAGTCACCTTTCATTCGGTTGATCATACGGTCGCGAACATCAATCAGGCCACCGATCTCACCACCATTAAACTGTTTGGTCATCAGAACTGGCGAACCTGTTTCAGTTGATTTATAAAAGATGTCGAAGTTGCCTTCTTCTTTACCGTCACGAGCGGTCGTT
>CAZDFM010000304.1:2471-4367 GCA_964504465.1 uncultured Pseudobdellovibrionaceae bacterium
GACTAGAACCGCGTTATTACCCGCCGTGATCGTCATGCTGCCTGAATCACCTTCGGCGTATTTCACATTGACGATTGCACTCATTTTTTTAACCAATACATCTCTTCGATCGCGCTCATCATTTGCAGGCACACCCTGCATCTCAACCATTTGAATTTTCTCGTTGAGACTCGCGATCTCGCGCGACATTTGGTTCACTTCTTCGATTTTTGTTTGGATACGGTAATCAGCGTCTTTTTGAATGTCGCTCAATTGATTATTGATACGGTGAAAGTCTTTCGCTAAAAACTCAGCCGACTCTTTTACCATTGTACGGGTTGCTAAACTCTCAGGATTGTTTGCAAGCTCACGCATTGAATTAAAGAACTCCCCCATAAACTGGTTGAGGCCTTTATTGATTTGTTCGTTATAAACTTGTTCCACTCGGCCCAACATCGAAGTTCGGCCCTCAGAAAAGCCAAGGTTATTACCTTCTTGTTCAAGCTGTCGTTCTAAGTGGGGATTGTTGGTTCGTGTGACAATGCCGGGGCGAGCACCCATTCCAATACGTAGCTTACCAACACCTACCGGCTCATTGCTTTGAATCTCTACGCGTTGACGAGAGAAACCTTCGGTCGATTTGTTGGCCACGTTATGGCTGACGGTTTGAAGCGCAGACTGTGAGTTCATCATCGTCCGCTTGCCGACATCCATCATGGACCAGATTCTAGACATCCTGTCCTCTTCCTCTCCCTCTCATCCTGAGAAGGATTTGGTCATGTCGCAATCACTGCGACATTCTCGAAACTAGAATTAAGCTTCGCGGCTGACTAAACGGCCGACCGGCGCATCCTTGGTTTCTTTTTTGCCCTTTTTTTCGTATGTCGGTTTGTCTTTTAAAGTATCGCGGATGGCCTTCATGGCGCCCGTAATATTCTCCAGAGCCGAGTTAACTAAATTTTCGTTTTGCTTGTTGTATTCTTGTACCCGCTTAATCAGCAGGTTCAAAACCGAGTGAAGGTTGCGAAGTCTTTCGCCCGCTTCACCTGGTAGATAATTTGCCATTTCTAAAAGACGAGGTGCCTCGGCACTCAGTCCTAAAGACGTAGAAAGTTCGGCTGCTAAACGTACGCGGTGCACTTCGTGCGCGCGAAGTTTAAGCAACATGGCTTCTTTGGATTTATTATTTTCGTTGAGTTCGTCCAAATTGGCAGAAATCAGAATCTCTTTTTCTTTACGAACAACTTCTAATAGATGCCGATAGATCTTCACCTGATCTTCTAGATTGGCAGCTAGTTTAGAAAAATTGTTTTCAAGCTCTTGATTCATCCTTGAACCTTTTCCCCGTTTTGACTCTTAGCTCTCACCCACCATAGCGAGAGCGACACTCAATCATTCAATAACTATTCAGGAAACAACATATGCGCGTCGACCATCTTATCTGCAATCGCACCTGCATCTGTTTTGTACTCGCCTGCATCAATCATCTTTTGTAAACGAGCAACTTTCGCTTCGTCGATTGATTGATCTCCCGCAATTTCTTTTGCTTTTTGCATAGCTTGAGCGCGTCCGGAAACATTAACTTTAGCGGCACCCAATGATTCAATACCATTTGAAGCTGCAGTGTTTGCTTTTCCGATGTCAGTCGCAACAGACTTACCCGACTTATCAGCTTTGGCCGTTTCGGTATTGCCTATAGTTCTATTTACGTTCTGGCCTGTTACTTTCATCATTTCCTCCGAACACGTTCAGACTCTAATCGTATCATATTGAAACAGCGTCCCGCAAATTTACTTGGTCCAGTCTTGCCTCAAGGCAGGCTTCTGCCAAGGAAATCCAGGGTTTAGTGCCGTTAATTTTCATCTCTAGCTTCATATTTAGCTTCATATCTAGCTTCATATTTAATTGATGCATTTC
>CAZDFM010000305.1:0-4341 GCA_964504465.1 uncultured Pseudobdellovibrionaceae bacterium
AACTGTGACCTGCAGGATTATACATAACCTGCACTCGTGGAGTTTTACGAAAACCTAAACTGTGACAGGCTGGATCGTCTCCGCCTAAGTAGGCTTCGGTTTCTGAGATTCGTGCAATTAATTTTTCACCATCAGAAAGCTCATGTACGAGAAGTTTACCAAGCAGTTGGACTGCCACATCGATGGTATCTTGTTGGTAAAATTCATTCGTTAACAGTTGCACGAAAAGCCCCAATCAAAAAGACAAGACAGAGCGGAATTATTTTCCGGGCTTTATTTTAAGCGAAGCCTGGTAAACTTTAAGCACCGCTTTTTCAATTCCAGAAAGATCTTTTGAATTGTGTTTTAAATCTCGTGGAGTTTTTACGCAAGCTTTCAAGTAACGCGCAAGCTGACCATTCTGATCTGCGAGAAAGAGTTGAGAATTCACATAATGACTCTTACACATACTCATCGTGTTTCCTAAATGTGCCGATGCACATCTAAGGGCTTCATTGCGGCGGCTAGCGTATCTTCGCTCGCTCAATTGTTCTTTTAAAGGCCCAAGCCTATTGAGACATTCGGCCGCGATGACCGTAGCTCTCCAAGTTCGAAAATCTTTTGCGGTAAAGGGTTCGCCCGTCGCCTCTAAAATATAATCGTTGAGGTCATGAGCTTTTAAATCAAAAACTTGGCCGAACTCGTCTTGGTAAGCAAAGAGTTCTTCGCCATCAAGCTTGACCAAATTTTTGCAGGTTTCGGCGACCACTGGGTCAACGACAGTGATGTCGCGATCCACTCCAGATTTTCCTTTAAAGACTAAACGAATTTCAGGCCCTTTAACTTTCACATGTTCAGCTTTAAGAGTTGTTAATCCGTAAGTTTGATCTTTTTTAGCTTTACGGCGAGCCGACTCTTCATTGCCAATACGAATTGCACTAATGTCCATTAGTCTTAAAGCAACCGCAGTCACATAGGCTTTAGAGAGATTGTTGAGCTTTAGATCTTTTGCGATCTTTTGTCGAAGCGCGGGAAGATGCTGCCCAAAAGCTGCGATCTTTAAATTTTTAAAATAGACACGCGTTTCGGCCCAGCTAGGATGATAGAGATATTGAGTTTTACCTTTTAGATCTAAACCTACGGCTTGAAGATGGCCGTTTGGTTGAGGACAAAGTTTCACTTCTTTCCAAGAAGGTGGGATTGCGAGACTTTTAAAGCGGCTCACAAAGTTTTTGCCGATCTTCCGACCCGTTCGACTATTAATGAAACGATAACTTTTGCCGTGAGGTTTGCGAATCCAAGTGAGCGCTTCGGGCTTCACGTAGTGAAGTCCTGCTGATCTTGCTATTTTTTCGTACGCGACTTTAACTACCATTTGCCCAAAGTAATGAAAATCAGGGAGCGGTGCATGGAAGGATTTAAAACTCTTTGTGTAGATTAGTACAATCCTTGCCTGGCGCGGGCTTTCGAACTAGTTTTGGGCATGTCCTCACAAAACGTAAAACTTGAGCCCGAATGGAAAGCACAGCTTCATGCTGAATTCAGTAAGCCTTATATGCTTAAACTTAAGAGCTTTCTAAAAGAGCAGTACGATCAAAATAAAGTTATCTATCCTAAAAAGAGTGAATACTTTCAGGCTTTCAATTCCACTCCGTTTTCAAAAGTAAAAGTCGTAATATTAGGACAAGATCCTTATCACGGCCCGGGACAGGCGCACGGCCTTTGCTTTTCGGTGAAGCCAGGAGTTCGAACTCCGCCTTCACTGATCAATATTTTTAAAGAGTTGAAACAAAGTTTAGAACTTCCCATTCCAAATCACGGCTACTTACAATCTTGGGCCGACCAAGGCGTGTTGCTTTTAAATGCCACGCTGACAGTTGAAGCAGGGCAGGCGGGGTCCCACCAAAATAAAGGTTGGGAAGAATTCACAGACAAAGCAATCCACTGCTTAAACGAACACAACAAGAACGTCGTCTTTTTGTTGTGGGGCAGTTACGCCCAAAAAAAGGGCGCCTTTATTGATAAGAAAGAACATCTGGTACTTCATGCGCCTCATCCGTCGCCCTTGTCAGCACATCGAGGATTTATCGGCTGCGGGCATTTTGCGAAAGCCAACGAATACTTGAGAGAAAAGTCATTAAAGCCTATCGATTGGCAGCTGCCCGAAGTTTCGGATATCCCTTTTAAACCAGAGACGACTGGAGCCCTTCACCCATAAAAAAAGCCGAAAGAAATCTTTCGGCTTTTTTGTATCATAATTATTCTTTGAGTATTATTTGAGGCGAACCAGTTCTCCGCCATCAGTCACGATCAAAAGACTTCCATCGGGACCGTTTCCAACATCGCGGATGCGACCGAATTTTCCTACGAGTAGATTTTCTTGCTCGGTGACTTTTCCGTCTTTAATGCGCAAACGAACCAAACGTGCACCACGAAGTGCGGTCATGAATAAGTCATTCTTCCACTGAGGAATGAGGTTGCCGGTGTAAAAAGTGATTCCAGAAGGCGCAATGGCCGGAGTGTATTCGGCAATTGGAGACTCCATTCCCTCTTGTGTAAGGTTGTGGTGAATCACGGGCCAGCCATAGTTTGCGCCGGCTTTAAGTAAGTTCACTTCATCACCACCGCCTGGAGCATCGTAGCCAGTTGGACCGTGCTCAGAAGTGAAGAGGTTTCCAGAAACTGGATCAAGTGCAATGCCTTGAGGATTTCTGTGTCCTAAAGTGAAAATGGGATTGTTTTCGAATGGGTTATCCGCAGGAATGCTTCCGTCGTCTCCGATTCGAACTGTTTTTCCATGCAAAGAATTAAGCGATTGAGCTTTTTCTTTTAAATGTCTTTCACCGAAGGTTGCATACAGGTAACCATCGTTACCAAAAACTAAGCGGCTACCAAAGTGAGCTCCGTCAGAGCCAGTTGGTCCTTCAAGAATGATTTTATGTTCAGTTAACTCACCATTTTTGTAGGTAAAGCGGTTTACACGCGTGTTGTAGCCGTTGTTTCTACGAACTGTGTAGTTTGCGTAAATCCAACCGTTTTGAGCAAATTTCGGGTGAAAAGCAATGTCCAGGAGTCCGCCTTGGCCAGTTGGATTGATTTCAGGGAAGTTTGTGAGAGTTCTTTGGAGTTCAAAATTCTGGTTGTAGATTTTGATTCGTCCATCGATTTCAGTGATCCAAATATCATTATTAGGAGCCGTGACAACGGCCCATGGGCTGTTCAAGTTGTCGAGAATAACTTCAGTTCTAACTTGAGTCGGTTTAACAACTGCAACCGGAGATAAAGTTTCTTCAAGAAGGGGAGCGCCTCTTGAGATCCATTCGGTGATCAAATCCCATTCAGTATTTGAAAACCCAGGACCGCCATTACGAGGCATGTAAGCAAATTGGCGTAATTTATTGAGCTCACTTTCTGCATTGTCCTCGAAATACGCAGTGAAGACTTCGTCAAAATCGCCGCTTGTAATTCGGGCAGCCCACAAGCCTAAGTGTTTTGGTCTCCAAGGAAAGCCAGTAGGGGCGTTACCAGACAAACATTTAAGTGCGCCTTCTGCGGTTCCTTTGTTTTTGTTTTCATTATAATGAGCAAAGCACTCGTTTTTTACTCGCGAGGTCGTATCTACCCAGCGTCGAAGGTTTTGAGCATCGAGAGTGTGGCAACCCGCGCATTTATTTGTGGTGTGAGGAACGTCGGCCCCAATTGCGGCCAATACCTCTTCCGCAAGCGCTTTGTCGTCGAGTGTTTTCACATCAACAGCTTGAGCATAAAGGCTTTGGCCAAAGGCAACAGTGCCTACAAACACTAGGACGCTTAAAAACTGCTTCATTTCGATCCCCCCATTTGGATTTTGAAATTTGTATAAATGCTTTACCAGATGTCAGCAATGACGGAGAGAGTCTTTTGTAATAACACCGTTTTTTGCGAAAACTGCAAATTTACCTTATTACAATTTGGACTATCCGCATGTTCTAAGGTACGAATTCGACTACAAAAGGCATGGGATCAACAAAGGGGATATAAAGTGCTGAAGAAAGTGTTTATTACTGCATCAGTTCTTCTCATCAGTTCGCAAGCCTTCGCGAACCCGAGAATCAATTCAAAAGCTGAAGCTCAATTTCTTGCCGATGTTCAATGCAAAGAAGCCGTGCAAGCGCAACTCAACAGTCTCAAGGTGACCCGAGAATGGGCACAGCCACTGCCACGCGAGCTCGATGGTTCAGTAAGACTTCTCTCGCCAACTGAAATCATCGGTGTGTGGGTTGAAGCGCGGGTGTTTCTTAACAAAGAAGTCGTTTTAAGAAGAGTGACCGAACATTTTCTTGAGACTCGCGAGTTTGACCTTGCGACCTGCAAAGTGAAGCA
>CAZDFM010000306.1:0-4329 GCA_964504465.1 uncultured Pseudobdellovibrionaceae bacterium
GTTTTTACCGACGAGCTGAAAGATGCCACCGACATCAAACAAAAAGCGGTGTCGGTGTCTTCGCACAATGGAACCGCAGATCACGTGGCGACTTCTCAAAGTCTGCTCAGTGAATCGGAGTGGGGCCTTATGCAAACGCCGCTTGATTTACCACTCGTGCAGTTTGGTCGGCAGGTGAGGCGTCCTCGTCGTTGGTTTAATAATTCTTCAGGCCATCACGCTGCAATTTTAAAAGGCTGTAGACTTAAAGGCTGGAACCGCGCGGGTTATACATTGCCCACTCATCCAGTTTTTAAAGAATATCTCAAAGTTGTTCAGCGCTATATCGGTGCAGACTTCAAGCCTTTAAGAATTGCACGTGACGGAGACGGTCTCCCCACAGTTGCGATGACGGTGAATCAGTTAGCTCAATGTTATGCGGGCCTTGCCAAGAACCGAAACGAAGACTGGATTTGGGAGGCCATGGTTAAAGAGCCCGATTTAGTTGGAGGCTTTAACCGCTTAGACACGACAGTGATGAAGAGCTGCCACGGCAAAGTCATTGCCAAAGAAGGAGCCGATGGTCTTTTAGGGATGGCAATTGATCATCCGGATTACCCAGATGGTTTAGGTGTGGTGATTAAGATCGCGCATGGCTGGAACCCACAAGCGACTTGGTATTTAGCACGCGCGATTTTAGGAGTGCTCGGTTTTGAATTAAGAAACCCCTATCCTTTGCGTAGGCAAAAAGCCTTTTTGGTGCCGGGAATTGTTCCGCCAAAGTATTTATCCAAACTCGAAGAAATTAAAACTTGGGATGATTGGGATCCTGATCATGACCGTTGGTATTTTGAACCAGGAGAAATTAGTGAGCCTTAAAATGTTGAAACATAATCTTTCATTCCTGTTTTTCGTGCTAATTCTCGCGGGCTGCGGAAAAATTGATGACGTCCGAAATTCTGCTGGTAACTGCACCGATGACTTCACGGTTGCTTACAACAAACTCGAAGTCGAATTTTTGATGCTCGATAGTATCAGTGCTACGGCAGAGCGAAACGAGCAGATCGAAAAAATTGAAGACGAATGCGAAGTGTTTTTTGAGACCTTTGCTGAGGGAATTGAGTGTAATGCAACTCGCAACAATAAAGAAGTCAGCGTCGGAAGCGCCGATTTTAGACCTCTATGTAACAATCCAAGACGCTACCAGAGCGAAGACCTTCCCGAACCTTTAGATTAAGGATAAATTATGAGCCAAAGTATTTCTTCAAGTAAAGCTCCTCCTCCAGTCGGCCCGTATCCACACGCAAGACGAGTAGGAGATTTTATTTTTATTTCAGGCATGGGCCCTAGAAAACCCGGCACCACTGAAATCCCTGGGACTGTGACTGATTCTAGCGGCAAAGTGATCTCGCATGACATCGAAGTTCAAACCACGTCGACAATTGAAAATATCAAAATCGTTTTAGAAGAAGCAGGCGCATCGCTCAACGACATCGTCGACATGACTTGTTTTTTAACTAATATGGCGGGCGATTTTAAAAAGTTTAACGGCGTATACGGCAAGTACTTTGAAAAGATCGGACCCACTCGTACAACGGTAGAAGTAAATTGTCTGCCTACTCCGATTTGTGTCGAACTAAAAGCGATTGCGTATAAGCCACTCTAAATACGGTGTCTTTACTCAGTTGTGAAACGATTTTCATAACTCAAGCACCGTGAAGGGGTGGGGTCTTACCAGCTTTCAATTCTTAAGCGATTCTTCACTTAATAAAACTATAATGCACAATTTCAAAACCCGATAGATGGGGTGATGAACCAAAGTCTTCGAAAAGCTTCTGCAATCACAGTTGATCAAGAATCTCCCTTTGAGATTTACGAGTTGTTCTTTTCTCGTACCGATAAAAAAGGAATGATCCTGGCTGGAAACGAAGTTTTTAGCCGGGTCGCGGGCTACAAAATTGAAGAGATGCTCAATCGGCCTCATAATATTATTCGTCACCCGGATATGCCCAAAGCGGTCTTTCAATATTTTTGGGAAACTTTAAAAAGTAATCAGCCCATTATTGCGTACATAAAAAACCGTGCGGTTGACGGTCGGTACTACTGGGTTTTGGCGGCGGCATTTCCGACGCCTGAAGGTTACATCTCGATTCGACTCAAGCCAACCACAGATCTATTTTTGAAAGTAAAAGCGCTCTACTCCGAGATGCTCGAACTTGAACGGCGCGGATCGGTTGAAAGGTCCTACGAATATTTATTTGAGCAAATAAAAAAGCTCGGTTTTGAAAGCTACCGAGAGTTTTCAAAACAAGTTTTGCTCAAAGAGTTTGAAGAGCGTGAACGCATTTTAAGTCAAAGTGAATCGGCAATTCCCTGGACAAAATCGGACCATTCTTTAAAGCTTGTCTGTCGCGATGTTGATCCGCAGTGGGTTCAAACTCTAAAAGCTGCTGGTGAAAGCTGCCAAAGAATTTCTAGTTCTTATCAAAGCATGTTTCAAATGCTTGATGAGATCAGTAGATTAAATGCGGTGATTTCAGAAGAATCTAAAAAAATTAAACAAAGCTATCAGTCTGCAAGCCTCCTTTCGATCAATATGGCGATTTCTTCGGATCATTCGGGCGAAGAGGGTCGGCCCCTTATTGTGATCGCAGAAACTTTTGGAAAGTGGGCAAAAGAATCCAGTGATGCGCTTGAGAAGTTTGCGAGCTCCATGGATGCCGTGATGAAATATTTAGAAGGTGCGTCTTTCAATGCGGCTTCTTCAAGACTTCAGATTTCGATGATGGAGTTTTGGATTAAAGAGATTCAGCAAAAATCGGATTCGAAAGAGATCCAAGACCAACAACGGACTGAATTCGTTGAGTTCGTAAATCTCGCAAGCGGCGTATTGGGTTCTTCGTGCCAGGATGTCGAAACTTTTCTCTCTGGCGCTCATACGTTGAGTCTTTACCTCGAAAACCTCAAGCAGGCGATGAATGCTCTCTACATTATTCGCCAAAGCGGAAATGTTGAAGTCGCACGCTTAGGTCATGAAGTTGAGTCCTTTAGGCAGCAGCTTAAAGAAACCGGCACTTTTGTGAACTCCGTAATGAGGAGTGTCGACCTGATCGATAAGGCGAACGCCACGATTGAGTCCAATATGAAGTCCATCCGGGGCCAGCTTCGCTTTGCGATCGACCACCTTAAAATCATCTAAGTTCTAGCCGGATAATGAAGTCTTTGCAGTGGTGAGCTGCTGATTGGGCAATGCCCTGTCTTGGTCCCATATTTTTCTGGCCTCACGCTTGCTTAAGAGTTAGTAAATGCAAAAAAGAGGGAAATCGAGAATGACGTTAAGATCGAAGATCTTAAAATTGGCGTGTATGGTGGGTCTACTGTCGGGCTTTTGGGCCCAGGCTCAAGTGCCGCAATCTATTTCTCAGGTTACCACTTTTTTCGTTCCCGCAATGGCGCTCACAACGGTTTATGGCTCTTTAGAGGGCGTCTACATTGAGCTTCGGCCTAACGGGAAGTTTGTGAGTGCCGAAATCGAGGGTCACGAAATTGGGGGCTGTGAAGGCTCTTATGGAATTCAAGAAAATGCGTTGAGGCTGGTGATCGAGCGCTGTGGGATTTTGGTGGTGCTTGAAAATGGCGACATTGGACTCACAGAGATTGGGCTTCGTGAGGCCACTTATTTGGTCACGCAAGAAATTATTCTTAAGAGTGGGAGCTTTCTCACACCTATCTATCAACCCGAGATCTTCGATATGCATATGAATATGCTCGCAGCTCGGCCTAACGGTCCTGCGCTTTCTACCCGTACCGGTAAAATGCTGGGCCATCCGGGCGGCCTTATGCTGATGTTTCAGCATCTCGCAAACCACTAAAACGCTTTTAAAAACCAATTGTGAGTATTTATTATAACTCATAAGACTTACTTGCTTAGGACCTAAGCGGGGAGAAAGATAAATGTCCTTTGAAGGAGGCTTTTATGATGAAGTTTTTGGTTTTACTCGGGTTGGCTCTGAGCTCTCAGTTTTCTTTCGCGCAAACTTACACAACTGCACAATGCGTATCACAAGGCACAAGTGTAGGTGGCAACGATATGGGCCCCTTCACGAGCGATTCCCGTTTTAGTTTTACTATCGAAAGAAGTGCCGATGGCACTTCGCATGCTTTGCGTGGCGAAGGTCTCATCATGGTCGCTCAAGCTTTTGAAGAAGTGGCTTCACCCGCACTCTTAAATCCAAGCAACTCCTATATCGCGATGTTCGACGTGAACCTTCAAGAAAACCTTTCGTACCGGCCCATCAAATACAAAGGCTATGCGCAGTTTAAAAACTTCGACGCTATTCAGACCATCGG
>CAZDFM010000307.1:0-4320 GCA_964504465.1 uncultured Pseudobdellovibrionaceae bacterium
AAACCACCAACGCCGCGGCCCCCCCTTTGATCCTTACAGCCGAAAAAAAAGAACGTGGAACCTTTAACGGCGAGCGGGGAGCTTTTGGGCTCCCCTTGGCGTGGTGTGATGTTGTGATGGGTCGGAGGCTCTTTAGGATTCCACGATCGTGGAGAGAGCCGGTCGGGACCTCCCGTCCTTTGGGAGGCACTTACCTAAAGTGCTGTTTGTCAGCGGCTTAGGTACTAGACCACTTATACAATACAAGTGCCAAATGTTTGGTGTCACTTTGTCTAATAGGCTTAAAATTGATCTGGGCTTAGTAAGTATAAGATAATCTTATAGATCAAGCCTGGGGTCAAACTGACACTCATAACGCGTCTCTGGGTGTATCGTTTTTAGACACTAAATAACTTAAAAATATCGGGCACTTACGGGTCTTCGCGGCAGAGTTCCAGAAGCGGCCCTAAATGGTCGTTTTTACCTTTTTACAACTCAGACGAAAGTCTGGGAAATCAAGTACTTAGCTCCATTGGCTCAAGGCACCAAGCTTGTAATAGTAAAAGGTGGAGGCTACTGGTGACGAAAAGGCATTGGATATCGGGTTTATTATTAGCGATGATTTTCGTGGGTCTCCAAGCCTGCGGTCGCAAATTTGACCCCGAACAGTCGTGCAATTTCGTTATGAGCTCCAACCAACAGCGTGTTTCTTGGAAAGGCGGCGGACCGGTTAAGATGCTGGTTCATAGCTCAGTGCCCACAGAAGCTTACAGCGCCATCGAAAGAGCGGTTGCTCGTTGGAACCAAGAATTCGGTCGCGATATGCTTATTATTGAGGCATGGAACGTCGGGGGCTCTCTTGCGCCGGGTCAAGATGGCTACAATATGATTTACTGGATGAACACTTGGGAAGCCGACCGAGCCAACGAACAAGCTCGAACCACGATCTACTGGCATGGCGATTTAATCTTTGAAGCCGACCTTCGTATCAACGCAAAAAATATTACGAACTTTTATTTTGAATCTTCAAACACTGCGATTAACGGAGTGGATTTAGAGAGTTTAATGGTTCACGAGTTTGGCCACGTCATGGGTCTAGCTCACACCGATACGTCCGGAAGTGTAATGAATGTGACCCTCGCAGCTGGACAAGAGCGAAGACAGCCCGATATTTCAGATATGGAATCGCTACGCTGTGAGTACAAGTGAGTGACTGAAAAAGATGTAAAAGTTCCAAATTGGAACTGGACCATCTTAAACTTAAGCTTTGTAAGTTAATTTCAGTTTTAATCGAGGTCTTCGTAAGTAGAATATTTAGAAGGACTCAAGAGCTGGTTAAAGAAAAGTTAATAAAGAAGAGCTTAGAGGCGAAAGAATTTGCACCGTAGATTGAGCACAGAACGCCGCCTAACGTGAATAAACGTGAACGCGAAGAGGATGATGCAAGGTCGCAGACTCCTAGATAAGAGGTAAGAATGAGACTCAACGAGCAAGGTTTTATGATGAGAGAAGGAATGGGAGAAGAGATCAGACAAGAAGTTGTTCCTCTTCTTCGCGACGGAATCGTCACCTACGGTTACCGTGAACTTCCTCAAGCCGAGCGAGGACGTCTGGATGTTTTGGAGCAACTCAAAGCTAATATCCAACACATCGAAGAA
Organism: uncultured Pseudobdellovibrionaceae bacterium; assembly: GCA_964504465.1. Classification (GTDB taxonomy): domain Bacteria; phylum Bdellovibrionota; class Bdellovibrionia; order Bdellovibrionales; family UBA1609; genus CAZDFM01. The sequence goes on from CAZDFM010000307.1 coordinate 1,638, forward strand.
CTGAACGGAAAGCTTTCATTTCTTTTAAAAGAAGTGCAGTCAGTTCTAAAAAAGTCGTAATCGGCAAAAAATAACGAGGGCGTGTCCAAGCCCTCGATTTTTATCTCCTCTGAATTTTCCTTTCTTAATAAATCCCGACAATAAAACTTAGAAACAAACTCCGAAGCCAGAGTTAGCTGCGAATATCACTTCCGCTGGGGGAGTGAACCGCGCGATTAGGATTCGCTGAGTTTAGGTTTCGCATACCCAATTTTAGGAATACGGATCGTGAGCATTCCGTCTTGATAGTCTTTCATGATGGCTTTCTCGGCGACAGGAAACTGTAACGCAAACTCTTCTCTAAAAGTTTGGTAGTTGTTGGTCGCGAGCTTTTGGCCTTCGGCCTCAATCTTATCTTCGTAGCGCCTTGAGCCGGCGATAATGACTTTGTCGTCACGCACTCTTACATCGACGTTATTCTTTTCGTGTTCGGGGACCTGAGTTCGAACGATATAAAAGTTTTCAGTCTCAGTCATTTGGGTAGGGGCGGCGGTCATGCGGTAGAAGGGATCGGCTTTTCGGTCGCTGTATTTGCCGAGCGACTCCATGATCTCAGTTTTCTGAGTCTTTAGTGCGTTAACAAGGCGCTCTCTTTGGCCACCTAAAGCTTCACGGTTGGTCGCTTCGTTTCGAGTGTAAGCTTCATGGAACTCATTTTTTTGATTCATAAGCTCTTTTCGAAACATATTCTGGTTACGTTGAAGTTGCGCTTCATGAGTCTCGAACGATTTCTTTTTCTCTGCTTCGAAGAACTGCCTTTGCTCTTCGTATTCTTTCTTATACTCGGCTTCAGTTTTAATTAAAACCCCTTGATGATGGAGCTTTTGCTGAGCCAATTTTTCGTCTGAAGTTTTATGGATGCGTTGAAGTTCTTTATCGTAGTAAGCGCCAGTTTTGTCGACGACCTCAACACCTTTATCGCGCTCAGCCTTGAGCATCTCTTGGTTTTGCTTTTTTAGCTCAAGGGCTTGGCGTTCGCCTTCGCGCTGTTGCAGGTGAACTTCAGCTTGGTATTTATCATGGAGTTGATCGATCGACGTGGTGGCCTGTTTGTGTTCGGTTTGAAACTGCTGGCTGTTTTGCGTGCGAGCCTGTCTTAATTCAAATTCTTTTTGCTTTCGGATTTCTTCCATCGTTTTTTGATGGGTCTCTTTGGTTTGTTTTACTTCGCCGCGGTTTTCAGTCTGCATCTCTTGCAGTTCTTGACGGTGAGTGGTCTCGACCTTAGAGCGAACTTCTTGGGATTTCTTCTGAAGTTCACTAATTGAACTTTGCGCTTCTTTTTCAAGTTGAGCCCGGCGTTTAGATTCTTCTGTTTGAACGGCGCGGAGTTTTTGAGAGCTTTCTTGCTGCTTTTCGTTCAGACGGTTACGGGTGTCGACCACCTGTTTACTGAGATACTCTTGGCGTTTTTCAAGCGAACGCTTTAGGCCTTCTACTTTTTCGGTTCCGTGATCTTTAACAGTGTCAAAGCTCTCTTCTTGGGCCCGTTTTACCTGGGATACTTTTTCTTCATTTTGTTTTTGAAGAGTGTCGAGTTTTTCGCGTGTTTCTTTGCGGATGTGGTTAACCGTAGCGGCGCCAGTTTGATTTACGCTTTGCTTTTCTTCGGCGTAGTCGTTTTTAAGCTGACGGATTTGAGTTTCGTTCTTTTGAACGACCTCTTGGCGCTTACGTTTATAGTTATCTTGCAAATCGCGAAGGTCATTATTTAGACTCGAACGGTCGGCACTGATGTCTGAAGGCATGGGCTTCCCTCCTGGAAACCTAAGGTTCAATACAGTCTTTATTATAGAAGACTCTTTTGACCAAGTGCTGGAATATTTAAGAGAACAGGTCTATTCGCTAGTCGCGGAGGCCGGGGAGCGCTCTGAAGCTGCTGCCTGACCCTCGGGACTATTGGGATTAGGGCAGATCGGCTTGAAGTTTTTAGTGTTACCCCAGCAGCGCCATGAATCGACGTAGATAACTTCTTCGCCAGCGGCGACCGGGTAGAAACCTCGGTACTGAAGATGATCCAAGGTCGAGATGATTTTGACTTCGCTTCCGGTGCTTTCGTTGACGATCGCAAGCTCATAAGCCCGGTACTCGGCAAACGCAGAAGGCAGAAGCAAAGATAAAAGTAAGATGAACATGAGACTTTATCGGACGAAAGTCGCATTGAGCTTTAATGCTAGACCTTGATCTAGGTCTAGCTCCCCAGAGGGTTTTAAAATGAGACAAGAGAATTAGTATTGCAAACAGCAATACCTTAAAAACTAGAGGCTATTGTGATTTGCACTACTTTTCAGGCTTGGAATCTAGTGTTTAAGCTCGGTATTAGCTAAAACAGTGTTGTCGAGGATATGAAAATAGGTACGAAGCAACAATTCAAACTCATGAGTTGGGAGCCCATGGATAAAGTCGAGCTTTTCGGGCACCGAACTTTTCTCGATCAGCTGCGAAAACAAGTCTTGGATTTTGTCCATGTTCTCAAAGCTGAAGAGTTCTTTTTCTTCGGTGGGTTTGTTTAAGACTTGGGCGATTTCGGTGTTATCAAAGAGAAGGTGCACACCGTTCATCGATTGCGCCAGTAGAAATTCAATCTCATCCAAATGCTTCTCGTGAATGGACATAGACCTTCCTTGGCTGCCGTTCTTACCCC
>CAZDFM010000308.1:0-4309 GCA_964504465.1 uncultured Pseudobdellovibrionaceae bacterium
CGATCGCAACTGCGTTTCAACAGCAGTTTGAGCTTCTGTGGGGACTAAGTAAGGAGTTCGGCTTTACTCGCTCGTCGCTTGTGATGACGCCTAAGCTTTACAGTCAAAAACCGAGCTTGCTGCCCTTCTTTAATACCGAGAACTTTACGTTTGAGAATAACAAGATTAAAATTAATCCTGAAGCCCAGGGCTTTGCACTGACTCGTCAAGTAGTGCAACTGATTGATGAAGCTCAAGAACATATCGAAATTGCGACCACTCGAATTATGCTCCGTCCGGTTTATGAAGCCATCACACGCGCAGCTGCTCGGGGCGTGAAAGTTCAGATTGTGGTTACAATGGGAGAATATGATTCAAAAACAAAAAGACAACGCGCTGAACTTAAAGAATGCTCTGACTTTTTTGACGAAACTTGTTCTAAGAGCCAAAACTTTTCAGTCCAACTTGTAAAAGATCAGTTTGCAGGTCACGAAAATGTAGATCTACGGATTAAGTTCTTTCATTTGGATACCGGCTCACACTTAAGTAAACAAATGCATTCTAAGTATTTACTCGTAGACGGCGAAAAGTTGATCACAGGTTCATTTAACTGGTCCTATTCGGCCGAATACAATCACCTAGAAAATATCGTTCGCATTGAAGGAGTTGAGAACTCTGAGCTTCTCTCTCGGTATCGAGCTGACTTTGCGGGGCTTTGGACAATGAATCGGGAGAAATACACAGCCTTAGTAGACGACCTCCGCACCAAGATCCAAAACGGCGAAGCCATTAACTGCAATCTTGAGCCGATGTCGTTAGAGTTTCACGAAATCGATCATTTGTTGAATGTCGTTCGTCGCCATGGTTCGATCCGTACCCTGTGTGCAAAACCGCAGATAGCAGTGGGCAATACAGCTTCAATATAAAAACCGCCCTAATCAGGAGGTTTTTTTATTTTTAAATTTCATTCCAAGAGCTACGAGGCTTTTCCTGCGGCAAGCTCAGCAGTCCATGCGCCGATGCGCTGAAGGACCGTCTTTTGAGCCTTCTCGAAGGCGACACCATAAGACTTGTTGGCTTCGGACCATACGATTCGTCCGTCGACCTGAATGCTCTCTTTGCCGTCGGGACTTGAGATGGACAGGTTGACGATACCGCCTTGCTCAAGCCATGCACTCGTATCGATCTGCACCCCACCCATTGAGATAGAGCTAACGGATCCGACAAGTTCGCGGTCGCCGACTTTGAGTCGAACGTCGCTGTTAATTTTAAAGCGCTCGTGTTTTCTGCGTTGAACAGGAGTACGAGTTCTTAAGTAGCTGATTAACACGACCGGGGCCGTGAGGATGGCTAATATCAAGAGGACATACCATGTCTGTGGTGAAGAACTCCCACCTCCTGGTCCGCCTCTGCCATTTTTACTGTAGTCACTGTACATTTTAGAAACTAAACCGCAACCACCACCACCGCCGGCAAGAGCTGACGCCAACTCACGGTTACCAGAGAAGCTGCCGCTATAGGAAGGTTGTGAAGAATCAACTGAAGCAGAGGTCGCGTAATTAATTGAATTCGCGCTGTTGAGACGCCCTTCTGTGTAAACCTTTGAATGAAGATCAGAAGCGTTTTCTGTTTTACTGTAGATGATCGACTTTAGTTGATAGCCAAGCATGTGTGGAGATTGCGCCTTCATTTGAATTGCAGTTCCCGCAACAAAAGGTGCCGCCATGCTCGTTCCAGAAGAACTGCCGTAGTAGCCGCCTGGAATAGTACTTAAGATAAAATAGCCACGAGCTCCAAGGCCCACCGATTCTGCGCCAAAGTTTGAAAACGATGTAAGCGACCAAGAGTTGTGAGTTGCCGCAACTGAAATAATATTGGGAACATCATAAGAGGCAGGATACATCGGTGATACGTCGTTGTTGGTACCGGCGTTTCCAGCAGCTGCAATAAAGCTCACACCTTTAGAATAACTGTAAGCAATAGCTTCATGAAGAGCCGCTGAATAGGTAGGTCCGCCCCAAGAGTTATTTAAGACTGTAGCACCGTTATTAACTGCATAATAGATAGCTTTGATTGCGTCAGCTGTTGAGCCCACGCCGTTGCTATCTAAAAACTTAAGCGGCATGATTTTGATTTTTGCGGTTTCAAATGGCGGATTATAAATGTCTTGGTCGACACTTAAGATAATTCCCGAGACGTGAGTGCCGTGATCGTCGTCATCGTAAATGCTTCCAGTGTTATCCACGAAGTTCCAGCCGTTCACGTCATCGACGTAGCCGTTTCCATCGTCATCAATATGATTGCCTGCGATTTCTCGAGTGTTTCTCCAGATTGAGTTTGTCTGAACAAAAACAGGGTGATTTAAATCAAGACCGGTATCGATGACCGCAACAACTGGAACAACAGCAGAGGCTGACACTGAAGACCAAGCTTCAACAATGCTAGAGTCGACACCTGCTGAATCATAAGAAGTTCCTTGAACAAACTGTTCAGCCTGTGAAGGCGTGTACTTCTCCATGATACCAACTTGATCAACGGCTTTTTTAAATAAATAGTTCGGTTCTGCGTATTCGACGTCGGGATCTTTTTTGAGGTCCTCTACCGCGCTTTGAACACTTTGGCCCTTTTTAAGTCCGAAGTGGTAGACTCCCATTTTTCCGAAGGAGTTTTTAAGATTCATTTCTTTTTGGGAGTGAGCTTTACCAACAAATCCATAAGCCATGGATTCAGATAGTGAACTTCCTTTTAACTTAACAATGACTTCGCCGGGCACAAAATCCTGCGCCGAGATAGAAAATGGCAAAGAAAGCCCTACTATCAATGTCGTTGTCAGCCAATAACCGCGTATATTCATCATAAAGGCTAAGATCCCCTATTAAAGGTCTAAAGAACTCTTCGGACCAAAGTCAGAAGGAATTAAGCCAAAACTGATTATTTTTTTACATGCCACTTGGCATGCTTAAACTCTTGAAATCAAAGAAGAAATGGAGGCAATTTTTGATACAAAAAAGGCGTCTTAATATAAGACGCCTCAGTTGCACCAGAGAAGATTTCGCGATTCTTATTGTGTTACAAGTTGGTTGTTGATCTGTACGCGAGAAGACTCACGTTGATCCTTAAGCCAAGCCGTGAAGGCTTCACCTGCACGTCTCATACTGAAGAATTCAGAGACCTGTGCGTTGTCGTTACTTGCAAGAGTTGTCGGTAGAGTCAGGCTTTTTACTTTTACGATGAAATACTCGCCCGCAGACTCAACAAGTTGAGGCACGATCTTACCGGCATTCGGATTCTTCGCTACATATCCAAGCACTTCGCTATTGGTTCCGAGTTTTGGAATGAAACTTGCCGACAAATCAAAAGGTCCAGTTTCTTCCCACTTCCAACCGAGCTTTGAAACATTCTGTTCAACGGCTGAAGCATTTCCTTCTTTAACTTGGGTTCTTAAATCTGCAAGTGCGGCTTCGACTTTTGGTTTTGCGACCATGACTTTTGCAATCTCAGACTGCACCTCTTCGAGCGGTTTTGTACGTGCAGGCTTTTTATCTTCGACTTTAATAATGTGAACTCCGAATTGCGTAGTAACGGGTTCGCTGATCTTTCCCGGTTCGAGGTTGAAAGCGACTTTCTCGAACTCTTCAATCATACGACCGCGACCGAAAAATCCAAGGTCCCCGCCTTTTACTGCTGACCCCGTGTCTGCACTTACTTCTTTAGCTACTTTCGCGAAGTCCTCGTTTTCTAAGCGTTTTACTACGGCATCAACTTTTGCTTTAAGCGCGCTCTCGGCTTCATCAGGTGCTTTCGTCAAAAGAATATGACGAGCTTTAACTTCTTCGGCCACAGTGTATTTTGCTTGGTCGGCTTGATACTGGGCTTTTACTTTTTCTAAGTTTTCTGGCTGAGCTAAGAACGCCTTAACTTCTGCTTCAGAAACGGGCAAAGACTCTTCTAAACTTTTTTGCGTGAACTTTACGAAACTCAAATCGATTTTAGTTTCAGCCAAAAGGCGGTTCTTTTCTTTTTCGCCTTTGACCGGCTGAAACGACGCCAAAAATAAATTACGAACTTTTTCGATCACGAGATCTTTTCTTACCCGTTGCTCGAACTGGCCAGCCGACATTCCGGTACCCTGAAGATACTGAAGGTAGAATTCACGGCGAAAACGTCCGTTTTCTTGAAACGATGGGATGCCTGAAATAGCCTCACGGACTTCAGCATCAGAAGCGATCACGCCTTCTTTTGCAGCACTTTGATAAAGAAGTTCGTTTTGAACTAGATCTTCCATTGCACGCGCACGCAGCTGCATCCGCTGTGATTGACGCTGGGCCTC
>CAZDFM010000309.1:0-4306 GCA_964504465.1 uncultured Pseudobdellovibrionaceae bacterium
TTCGCCGCTCAAATTGATTGCTCACGTTTTGTACCGCAGTCCGTTTCATCAGATCTCAAGTTAAAAGCTCACCAGGGACGCCTTATTTCGGTTGGACCATTTAGTCATAAAGAATTTAAACGCAACCACATCTACTTTTTAGGCGAGGGCGAAGGCGGCGGGGGCCGCGTGTATCGAATAATTTCAAAAGTGGATCAATCCGCAAGAGTTATCAAAATCTATGAAGACCCGGCTCAACTCTCAAATGATCTGCAAGCTCTCGACGAACTCTTCGATTTAGGTAAAGATCTTCCGATTGAAGTGATAAAGGCAAAAAAACTTTACCGAGACCGGCTTGAAGTTCAAGATGTGCGCGGCCAAACGCTTAAAGACGTCCTTGAGTATAGGATGCTTCCGCAAGACGAGCTCGACCGTTTGCAGGATTTATTCTCGAACTATTTGTTTTTATTGAATCGAGAAGTACTGCGGCGCTTTGATGAATCTGAATTTACGGATTTAGATTTAACTGACGAAGAATTTTTTGTGAGTTTAATCCCAGCGCGCCTAAGGGGTAATGAAATTACTCTGTTTATCAAAACAGATAACTTTATCGTCGAAGAAGGCACGCATAAGCTTTTTTTAATCGATCCGTATTAGAGTCCCACCATTGCACGGGCTTTTTCGAAAGCCTGTGGAAGTTGAGAGCGGTCGGGTACGGCACCTTGTGCAAAGTCTGAACGGCCGCCACCTTTGCCGCCCATAGCTTCAGCAATTGATTTTAAAACTTGGCCGGCGTTGATTTTGCCGGCAAGGTTTTTTGAAACGCTGACGATCACGGGGTGTGAACCTTCACCTTTTCCGACCACGACGACTAAGCCGCTTTGAACTTTGTCTTTTAGTTTGTCGGTTAAATCGGACAAGACTTTCCGGTCATCAACTTGAATGTCGGCTAGGACCAGAATTCCTTTTTCGCCGTTGAATTCGAAATTTACGCCGCTCTTAAGAATGTCTTCTAGGGAAACTGCTCCACCTTTGAGACTTTGAATTTCTTTATCCTTTTGGCGAAGCTGTTCTTTGAGACTCGCAATGACGGCTGCCGAATTACTGTCGCTTTCAAGGTAAGTCGTCCAAGTCATGGGGAGCCCTAGGGATTCACGAGTCGACATATTCTCTTGAGTGTTCTTCATTAAGTATTCGAAGGCCTTGTCGCCTGTTAGCGCTTCGATACGACGAACACCGGCTGACACACCACTTTCGCTTACAATCTTAAAGAGGCGAATCATAGAGGTGTTGCTGACGTGAGTACCACCACAAAGTTCCATTGAGAATGGGCCCATTTGAATAACTCGGACCTTGTCTCCGTACTTTTCACCAAAAAGTGCCAAGGCACCTTTTTTAACCGCTTCATCAGGCGTCATAGTTTCTGTGCTCACCGAATTTCCGTGTGCGATCTCGCGATTGACGAGTCTCTCGATTTGCTCAAGCTCTTCTTTTGAAATCGGTTTGTTATGAGTGAAATCGAAACGTAATCGATCAGCTTCTACGAGTGAACCTGCTTGTTGAATGCGAGGGCCTAACACTTCTCGAAGGGCCGAATGCAAAAGGTGAGTGGCCGAGTGGTTTGAAGCAATATTGCGTCGCTCTGAACCTTCAACTTGAAGTGAGCAAAGATCTTTTACAGAAAACTCACCTTCAGTCACACGCACGTGGTGTACATGAACACCGTTCACTTTGGTGCAATCTAAAACGTCGGCATTGGCTTGGTGAGATTGAACACGGCCCGTGTCTCCAACTTGCCCGCCGCTTTCGGCGTAGAAACAAGTTTTGTTAAAAATCATAAGACCCGATTCGCCCGCTTTTAACTTTTGAACTTCAGTTTGGCCGTTGGATAAACCAATAAGCTCCGCATTTGGCTCGCTGGTTGTTTTATAACCAGTGAAGATCTCGTCGATATTCATTTGCGCTGAAACTTTTTGGCTTAACTGTAAAAGATGTGCTCCGTCTCCTGAAAGACCTTTGCCCTTCCAAGAAGCTTTGGCCTTTGTTCGGGCTTCGAGCATTTTCTTTTCAAAGCCTTCTTCATCAGTTTTAAAGCCTTCTTCGCTCGCCATGATACGAGTCAAATCGACAGGAAATCCAAAGGTGTCATAAAGTTTAAATAATAAATCGCCGTCAATGACATTTTGGTTGCGAGAGCGGCGTTTGCTGATTTCTTCGGTCAGAATTGCAGTCCCTTGATCTAAAGTTTGTAAGAACCGTGACTCTTCATCTTTTACTGAATTTAAAATCAATGAACTTTGTGATTGAAGCTCGGGATATGCAACCGCCATTTTTTTAATTACGGCTTCAACCATAGGTGGAAGCAAACTGTTATCTTGTGAAAGATTTCGTCCGTAACGAATAGCACGTCTTAAAATTCGGCGAAGTACATAACCTCGTCCTTCGTTACTTGGGAGAACACCGTCTGCGATCAAAAAGCTACTGGCGCGGGCGTGATCCGCTAACACCCGAAGGGCGACGTTACTTGCGTCGTATCTTTTAGCTTCATCGGGCGACAGACCTTTTAAAGATTTTAGATATTGAGTTCCGCTGAGTTTAGCTCCAACAGAGATAATATCTTGAAACAAATCAGTGTGATAGTTCGAGATCTCGCCTTGCATGATGGCGGTCAAACGCTCAAGTCCCATGCCTGTATCGATTGATGGGTTAGGAAGTGGATTCTGTTTTACGCCATCTTCATAAAATTGCATAAAAACTAAATTCCAAAACTCCATAAAGCGGTCACCATTGCCGCCCATGACGTTTTCTTTTGGATCTCCGGGAACGTCTTCGCCTAAATCAAAAAATATTTCGGAGCAAGGACCGCAAGGGCCCGTATCACCCATTCGCCAGAAGTTGTCTTTTTCGCCAAAGCGGTAAATGCGGTCTTTGGGAACACCTTCTTGTTTGTGCCAAATGTCGGCCGCATCATCGTCTTTTTCAAAGACGGTGACGTAGAGTTTATCTTTGGGAAGACCTAAATCTTTTGTGATGTACTCCCAAGCAAAGTGAATGGCTTCTTTTTTAAAATAGTCGCCAAAAGAGAAGTTCCCGAGCATTTCAAAAAATGTGTGGTGACGGGCAGTATGTCCAACATTTTCGAGATCGTTGTGTTTGCCGCCGGCGCGTACACATTTTTGCGAAGTGACCGCACGATTGTAAGACCGTTTCTCGACTCCTAGAAAGGAGTTCTTGAATTGGTTCATCCCGGCGTTCGTAAACAAAAGAGTAGGGTCCCCTTCTGGAACTAAGCGGGAACTTGCAACCGCTTGGTGCTTATTTTTTTCGAAGTAAGAAATAAAACTCTGGCGTACGTCTTGGCTTTTCATAGGCTTTAAGGACTACCAGAAAAGCCTAAGGGAGGCGAATAGAAAGCAGAAAAATCTGAAGGCTCAGAGCTTAGAATTAAAGATTGGGTCGGGCCGAGGTAATTACACTTAAAACTACACCCTCAGGAAAGCCTCTTCGAAGTAAAAAACGAATGGGTTTTTGGCGCTCCTCATAACTCATTTCAGTCCAATGAGGGTATTTAAGCTCCAAAAGCTCTTGGCATTGTGAAAGCAGGTAGTCGTTTTCAAAACTCAGAGTCGGAAGGCCCTTTTTGCGAAGGTAGCCGTTAATGTAGAGTGGACCCTTTCCGCGACGAAAAAGAGAAGCCGATACCATCTCAGCAAGTTCTTCGGGCTTTTTAAACCAACCCCGTTCTTGGGCCTCACTGATGGCTTCTTGAATAATCTCTTTTGTGAACCTACGAGACATTTTCATCCGAAGTTCGTGCTCCGAATGATCGCGCCGAGCTAGATAGTCGGTGATCTTATTGAGCGCGTCTTGAAGATTATTATTGAGTTCTTTTTTCGCAAAGGCCATGGGCCGAAGTATAAGCAAAGAGCGGGCCGGGTAACAACTACTCTTCGTCGTCGCCCGAGGCTTTTCGGTTCATAACCTTGGTGGGCATATCGATTTCGACTTCATCGAGGTTCTGCCATGCGGCGTGAACCTTGGCTTGATGAGTGTCGTTTTCGCCCCATTTTTTTCCATCCATTGATGTAATACCACTGTAACGGATTTTGAAATCTTCGGGAGCAGTACAAAGTTTTAAAGCTTCATCTAAGTCGATTTTGCCAGAGGCGAGGAGTGCCATTAAGCTTTGATCGAAAGATTGCATACCCCAACCTACTTGAGATTCTTCAATGGCCTCATGAATGCCGCGGGTAAGTTCTGGTTTTTCGATCATATCGCGAATACGAGGATTATTAATTAAGACTTCAACCGCGGGCACAAATCCAGT
>CAZDFM010000310.1:0-4298 GCA_964504465.1 uncultured Pseudobdellovibrionaceae bacterium
TCGTCTCAATTGAAAAGTATCCGAAAGAAAATCTCACCGTTTACTTACGCACTCGACTTATCAGAGCAAACTTAACTGCAGCCGAAAAGGTACTTCCCAGCATTGAAGCTCCTCTCACTGAGGACGGAGAACCACTTGAGCCAACTCCTAGCACTGAAGCTGTTGAAGAAGTCCCTTCTACTGAAGAGGGTACACAGCAAGACGTGGTTGTTCAGTAACTGCCTAAAGCCTATCCGCTTGGGTGCAAAATACGGCACCCTTCCCCTCTTAAAGCCACCTAAACCCTTATAATTGTTGGTGAATGGCATATCCATTGAACTTCTATTGGCTGGAGGCTCAATGTCCCGTAGTTCATTGATTAAAATCATCTTTAAGTCAGCTTTGTTAATCGCAACTGTCGCTTCGATCTCTGTAAACGCAGGCATTGGCGGCACTGACGAACGCAGTCTTGCCATCGAATCTCACGAGCCTGGATTCATAGGTGACGCCATCAGCGCGACTGCTGCCCTTGTGCTTGATGGAAGGCTTCAGCTAGTAACTGACAATTCGTACCAACTTAAAAGTGACGACACACTCACTGTGAGTCTCTTTGCTTTTTCTTTGACCCCTTCGCAGATTTTTATGAGTGATCCAGAAATGGCAAAGTCTTTTAGTTTCGAACTTGAGCCCGTTGAAAACTTGGCCGAAATTTACGGAATACCGAACCAATTCTGTCCCGACGAAAAATTCGCACGCGATCTTCTTCAAGCTTCAGACGGCGTATTCTGCAGTTCAGTTTTAATCTCTGAGCAGTTTATTTTGACTGCAGGTCATTGTGTAAACGACATGATGAGAGCTTCAAATGAGAAAGTGAAGGTTGTTTTCGGTTACACAAGTAACAAACAGACTTATCCACAAGAAGCTGTTTATGAGTTCGGGTCTGCGGATATAAGAAAATTCGCATGGAAACAGGGACTCTATGACTATGCCATTATAAAACTTGATCGCAAGGTTGAAGGCATTAAGCCTGTCGTTCTCAATTTAGAAAATGATCCGAGTATCGAGGATAGCATATACGGCTTGGGCTTTCCTTTTGGATTCCCGATGGTACTGAGCAAAGGGAATATCATCAATCATACTTTTAATAAGAAACCCCATGTGAATCAGTTTACAATAATCAAAAGCGACCTAGATGTGTTTCCGGGAAACTCAGGCGGTCCTGTTTTTAACCAGCAAGGACAGCTTCTAGGAATTAATATAATGGTCACTCAACCGCATCTTGAACTCGACCTTGAAAGCAAATGCTATCGTTGGTTTCGTTCTGACGAAGTTGATTCGCTTACGCAAACAATGCCCGTGAAACTTATAAAAGAGGAAATCACAGAAGCCCTTAAAGACTTAGCTCCCGAAAAGAAGACAAAAAAGAAAAAGCAGAAACGTACCTCATAATAACTAAAGGTACGTTTACTTGGCTTTTTTAAGATCGCGCCAGGACTTTCCCTGACGGGCGCGGCTGTCGAGCTGGAATTTTCTAACGGCGCTGTTATGTTGCTCTAATGTTTCAGAAAAGACGTGCGTTCCATCGTTACGACTTACAAAGAAAATATACTTTGATTCCGCCGGGTGAAATACCGCACGCAGAGACTCTATCCCAGGATTTGCGATTGGACCAAAAGGGAGCCCGTCCACTCTGTAGGTATTATATCGGGTATGAGTAAGCAAATCTTCGCGACTAATATTCTTTTTCATGACTCCAGTACGATCTAAAATTCCATAAAGAATCGTGGGGTCACTTTGTAAACGCATCGGTGTTTTGAGCCGATTATAGAAAACAGATCCAATCAGCGGCCGCTCTTCTGGGGCGCCCGTTTCTTTTTCAATCACACTTGCCATCGTCACGACTTGATGGCGAGTCAAATCTTTGCGATTAGGGTCTTTCACTTTATCGTAGAAGAACAAGAAGTTTCTCACCATTGCAGTGACGATTTCTTTTTGTCCCGTGTACTTTGTAAAATGATAAGTCTCTGGATACAAATAGCCTTCAAGAGAATGAAGCTCTTCGCCGAGTAACGACTTTATAAAGGCTTTGTCTTTAAATAATTTTAAAAATGATTCTGCCGTTCCAAGCTTTTTGGATTCTAAAAGTTGGGCAATCTCATACATATTCGTGCCTTCAGGAATCGTGAAGGTACGCGCAAAACTGTGTCCTGAAGCAAGAGTGCGCAAAATTTCTCCAGGCCCCATTCTTCGGCTCAGTTCGTATTCGCCAACCTTTAGATTATTACTGCCAACTGTGAGGCGCGCATAAATTCTGAAATAAAGAACATTCTTAATTAGCCCCATTTTCTGAAGTTCATTGGCCACGCCGATGAACGTCCTTCCAGGGGGAACATCAACAAGGATTTTCTCTTCTTGCGCCTCAGGGCCTTCTGCCGAGGCGCTGTAACTTGAGCGATAATTTAAAAAAGAGAAGGCTTCCCAAGCAATAAAGCCCGCCACCCCTAATATGAGTACGACCAAAACAAGTATAAAATTTTTCATCAGCCTTTAAACTCGTAATCTATCCCAGGCATAATTGCTTTCGGGTCAAATTGGGTGTGATCTTCTAAGCTTGAAACCGGTACAGAACAGTATTGAACTGCAAAGTCAGCCGAAGGACGATCGTTTCCGGAGCGTCCCATCCCACCGAATGGAAGTTTCGAACTCGCTCCGTTTGTTGTTCGGTTCCAGTTGAGTAAACCGACTTTTGCTTCAAGCAAAGCTCGCTGGTAAAGGTCTTTATTTTTAGTAAACAGAGCCGCAACCAAACCAAAGCCTGAGGCATTCGTGATTTGCATTGCCTGCGAAAAATCGTCTGTTTCAAAGATCGCAACATTTGGCCCGAAAATTTCATTGTTTTGATAAACAGATTTTGGGTCAAACTTAGGAACAGTGTAAATACTGGGAGTCACGTAGTAGCCTTCCTTTTCAAGGCTCAAGGCTTTTCCTCGCATGATGCTTTCGGCTCCCTCACGCTTTGCGATCTCTTGAAAGCGAATATACTTTTCAACCGCATCCGCACTGATGAGCGGTCCCATAAAAGGGTTTTTACTCCAGTGATCAACCACTAGCTTTTTTGCCGATGCATAAAAATTATCTAAGAACTTTGCCTTAATTTTTTTATGCAAAATGACTTTACTCGTACCAGAGCATCTTTGCCCGGTCGTGAGAAAGGCTCCAATAAGTGTTTCGTACACCGCTTTTTCGAGGTCAGCATCTTCCCAAACAATTGTACTGTTTTTGCCGCCCATCTCGAGCGCAAGAATCTTCCAATGATGGTGAAGTGTCGCCTGTTTGATTTTTAGTCCGACTTCATACGAACCCGTAAAGAGCACTCCGTCGATGTGTTCGTGCTCACATAGACGTTTTCCGGTTTCGCCCTGTCCTTGAAGTAAATTGAAAACCCCAGTTGGAAATTCGGCCTCATGAAACATTTCTGCCATTTTTTGACCGACGGCCGCAGTTTTATCAGAAGGTTTAAACACCACCGTGTTGCCCATTACAAGGGCAGGAATAATGTGCCCATTGGGTAAGTGTCCCGGAAAGTTAAATGGTCCAATAACCGCCATTACTCCCCGAGGTTTATGGCGAATAACTCCATCAATTTGCGGAAGTGCGTTTTCAATACGTTCTTCGCTCACCAATCGAAGCGAATGCCCTAAGGTGATGTCGATTTTTCCGACCATCGCTTTCACTTCGTTTTTCGAATCCCAAAGTGGCTTCCCGGTCTCTCGAGAAATAATTTCGGCCAAAGAATCGGCGTGTTTTAAATAAACTTCTTTAAGCCGCACTAGGTATTCTTTGCGTTTTTCTAAACCCATTTTTGCCCAGCTTGGAAAGGCCGCTTTCGCAGCAAGGCAGGCTTGATCAATATGCGAGTATCGACACTGAAGGGTCATCACCTTATCTTTAAGATCACCAGGGCTGTAGATATCCCATTGAGCGTCTGGGTCTGCCGGAACGGTAAACTCATTGTTAATGTAGTCGCCAAGATAGGTTAGTTCTTTCGTGTCCGACATATTCACTCCTTAAAAAGACGTCAAAGAAACTTTTTCGCCTTCTTCTAATGCCAATGTATTCCAGGTCGATTCCGGAAAATAAATTTTGTCGCCATCAACGGCGTAAGAGGTGCTCCCTCCTAGATAAGATGAGTCGCGAATCAAACCAATCAAGCCCGGCTTTTCATATTTTTTGGGCGTTCCCTTTTGTGCCGTAAAGCTTTTGAGTTGCTTGATAATACTCACGTCTTTAGTCGGGACACTTAAGTGAGGCCCTCCATC
>CAZDFM010000311.1:0-4294 GCA_964504465.1 uncultured Pseudobdellovibrionaceae bacterium
AATCGCATCTCCACGGACGAACTTGCTGGCACCATCCATAGATCCGTAAAAGTCAGCTTCGGCTTCGATTTCTTTTCGGCGTGCTCGCGCTTCTTGCTCATTGATAAGACCCGAGTTTAAGTCCGCATCAATGGCCATCTGTTTACCGGGCATCGCATCTAAAGTGAATCGAGCTGCAACTTCGGCCACTTGACCAGAACCCTTGGTGATTACAATAAAGTTAATTACCACTAGAATTACGAAAACCACGAGCCCGATGACATAGTTGTCGCCGATTACAATACTACCAAAAGCCTTAACCACTTCTCCGGCAGCGCCATGACCGTTATGACCCTCAGAAAGAATTAATCTTGTAGTGGCAACGTTTAAGGCCAATCTAAAAAGCGTGGTCATTAGAAGAAGCGACGGAAAGACACTAAATTCGAGAGCTTTTTCGGTGTAAATCGCAACCAATAAGACGAGTAAAGACAGACTCAGAGAAAAGGCCAAAGCCATATCTAGCACAATTGCGGGAAGTGGAATCAACATCACACCTAGAATCGCAATTAAACCGAAGGCTACTAAGAGATCGACGTTCTTAGAAAGTTTCTCAAATCGTTTTAAGAAAAGAAAAAGACCATCCATTAAGCGTTCACCTTACCCTTAAGCTTGTAAACAAATGACAGAACCTCGGCCACCGCCGTATAGAGTTCTCTAGGAATACTTTCACCAATTTTTAATGTTTTAAAAATCGCCCGTGCGAGCGGTTTGTTCTCAACAATCGGAATACGGTTCTCTTTGGCAATCTGTTTAATCTTTTCGGCCATGAGGTCTCCACCCATTGCGATAATTTTGGGTGAAATCATAGTGGCATCGTATTTTAAAGCGACCGCGATATGAGTCGGATTGGTTACGATTACATCTGCTTTAGGAACATCGTCCATCATTCGACGATTGGCCATATCGCGCTGAATGCGGCGGATACGAGCCTTAATCATCGGGTCACCTTCTCGAGATTTATGCTCTTCTTTGACCTCTTGTTTGGTCATGCGCATCTTCTTTTCGAGATCCCACTTTTGAAAAAAGAAATCAAAAGCTGCAAGGATCAGCATCAACGTGCCAATGCCCCCAACAAGCTTTGTCATGAGGCTTCCCATGTAATCAAAAAGCTGAGGGATGGTGAAAGAGGCAAGTTTTGGTACCGCAAGCATTTCAGATTTGATCACCAGAATGGCTACGATCGTAACCAGAACAACTTTAATGACGGCTTTAACGCCTTCGACAACTGAACGTAAGCTAAAAATTCGTTTAAGCCCGGCAACGGGATCGAGCTTTTGCATATCAAACTGAAGAGCTTCTTCGTTGTACAAAAAGCCAACTTGCACAATTGAGCAAGCGAGGCCAAGCATCCAGTAAAGGCCTGCAATAGGACCCACTAACATGACGATTTTTTCAAAGGCCATGTGTGTGGCTTCGCGAAAGTTTCCTTCTCTTACTGAGCTCACAATAAGATCACTAAAAGAAAGATTAAAAGTAATGATCAACTGCTCCATAAAGAAGCGGCCTAGTAACCACATGACAAGCAAAGTTGATAAGAGCATAACCGCCGAAGTCAGCTCTTTTGTCTGAGCGACTTGCCCACGCTTACGAAAATCATCTCTTCGCTGCTGTGTGGGTTCTTCGGTTTTTTCGTCGTTGCTTTCGCTCATTTACTTTCCGTTAGCAGTACTTGTTAAAACGTTTTTAAAAGTTGAAACATTCTGATTGAGGTGAACTCCAGAAGTGAGTCCATTTGCCAAACAAACAGAGGCAAACTGATCATCAATACAAAAATTCCAACTAAAATGTTTACCGGCATAGAGGTGATCAAAACGTTGATCTGCGGAACGGCTCGGCCGATGACCGCCATGGCAACGTTCATAAAAAGAATCGACACCATTACTGGAGCCGAGATCTTCACCCCAATTTCCATCACCTCTTGGGCAAGGCGGCCCATCTCAATAAAACCTTTAAAAGAAAAAGTAAGGAACCCCATAGGAACTAAGTTAAAGCTGTCGACAAGACCCGAAAGAAACAAGTGGTGCCCTTGCATTCCCAAGTAAAAAAGGCTCGCAAGAATCACTTTGAAATGTTCGACTGCAGTTACTTGGGCCCCCATCTGAGGATTGAAGAGCTGAGCACTCGACAAACCAATGCTTGTTGAGGCAATCTCGCCCGCCATACCGACTGCGAAGAAAAACATCCGTGCTAAATAACCTAAACAAACTCCGACTGCGACTTCTTTGATCGAAAGCCCAATGAGACTGTAAGAATCGAAGTTAGCATTCACCGCGCTGTAGTTAATTACAGGCATCAACATAAAGGCCAAAGCGAGAGAGAATAAAATTTTGAGGGTGTTTGGAACAGTGGGAGATCCAAATACAGGCCACGAAACGATAAAAGCGCTGATTCTCAATAAGATGAGAAAAAACGCAATGATCTCTGTTTCGCTGAACTTGTAAATATCGGGCACTAGTTCCTCACGAAAGTGGTGATCGATTCAAACAAATTGATCGTGTAGTTCTGCATTACGTCCATCATCCAAGGAGCTGCCAGTAAAAATACAAGAGCCACGATCGCCATCTTAGGAATAAACGTAAGGGTCGCTTCGTTGATTTGAGTGATGGCTTGAAGAACCGAAACAACCAATCCCACAACCAGGGCGCTGATCAAAAGAGGACTTGCGAGCATGGCAGTCACCGTCAGGGTGTCTGTGCCAATTTTTAAAATCATCTCTTCGTTCATTTGTGTCCCCTTATTCTTTTTCTTGGCCTTAGTAGCCAAAACTCGAAACAAGTGAGCCGGCAAGTAAGCTCCACCCGTCAACCAATACAAACAACATGATCTTAAAGGGCAGCGAAATTACGACTGGAGGGAGCATCATCATCCCCATCGCCATAAGTACGCTCGCGGTCACCATATCAATAACTAAAAAAGGAAGATAAACGATGAACCCGATTTGAAATGCGGTTTTAAGTTCAGACAGAATAAACGAAGGAATTAAAACGGAACTTGGAACATCCGCTCTAGTTTTGGGCTGAACTGTCTTAGAAAGCTTTAAGAATAAGGCTAAATCGGTGTCACGAGTTTGATTAAACATAAACTCACGAAGAGGCGCCATCGCTCGATCAACTGCCACTTCTTGGTTGATCTGATTATTTAGGAAGGGCTGTACCGCCTGCTCATTAATTCGATTAAAGAATGGCGACATAATAAAGAAAGTTAAAAACAGGGCCAATCCAACAAGGAGTTGGTTTGGAGGCATTTGCTGAGTTCCAAGAGCTTGTCTAACAAATGAAAGTACGATGATGATTCGAGTAAAGCTCGTCATCATAATCAAAATCGCCGGCGCTAAAGTCAGCACCGTTAACATGATCAAGATCTTAACCGTATTTACGATTTCGTTAGGGTTCTCAGTGTTTTTAAAACCTAAGTTGATATTGGGCAATGTCATCTGCGCGTGCGCAGAACTTGCGACAAAAGCTAAAGCTAGTAATCCTAAAAGGAATAAGATCTTTTTCAAAGAGTCCTCATTTCCTTAAGTTTGGTGTTTACTAGGTCTTTAATGTTTCCAATTAGAAATTCGTCTTCTTTGCTCGCGGCCAATTGATTTTGTTCTTTGGGAGCAGCACCTAAGGTGCGAGTCGGAGTGTAACGGTCACCTTGACTTACTTGACGCATTTGTTGATCAAAACTTTGTGACAAATCGTCAGCGACCTCATCGTCAATCAAAGCAAGCGACTTAATTAAAGAGATATTGTGATCCGTAATCCCAATAAGAATCGACTCGCCTGCCACATGAATCACTGCAAGACTCTTTTTAGGTCCAAGTGAATGCTGAGAAACGACTTTTACTTTTACGTTTCCGCCAACAAGAGTCTTATCTTTTGCAAATCTCTTTACGCCTACGATAAGGCCTAAGCCTACAACGCCTACAACTCCAAGGCTGATGAGAAGGCGTACCCACGGAGAACTTTCGGCTTCTTTTACTTTTTTGCTATCGAGCCCCAAAGGAATCTCGGATTCTGACTTTGCAACTTTTCCAGCAGAAGTGTCAGACTTCTTATCTTCAGCCGAACCACCTAATAATATTTCAGATTCGGGATCAGTTTCTTTTTGCGCTTCATCTTGAGCTTGATCGTTGGCTTCTTCTGTAGAAGCTAGATCTCTTGACTCTTCTTGAGGCTCTTCAGTTTTTGTGCTTGCCGCATTTACTTCGGCAGCAGCGGCAATGAGTTCGGCCTCATCTTGTTTTACATTTACGGTTTCATCAGAA
>CAZDFM010000312.1:0-4283 GCA_964504465.1 uncultured Pseudobdellovibrionaceae bacterium
GGAGCATCATGACATCGACGCAACTGATATTGAAGTGAGTATTGAGCAAGGCATTGTAAGTTTTAACGGCTCAGTGCCTGATCGACGCATGAAATATGAGGCCGAGGAGCTCGCTGAGCGTATTAGCGGCGTTAAAGAGATTCGCAATCATTTAAAAGTGGAACGCAAGAATTCTGACTGGTTGATCAATCCTTCGTAAATTTTCGAAGGTCGCTCTTTTGGGTTTCTTAGAGTATACTTGAGTTCACTTTTTCGGAGAGGACTCCCCTGGAACGTATTCGTGCAGCATCAGTTCAGTATTTAATTCGCCCCGTGACTTCTTTTAATCAATTTCGTGAACAGGTCGAAGGTCTGGTGAACACCGCCGCTGATTATAAGTGTCGCCTTGTGGTGTTCCCTGAGTATTTCTCGACCCAACTTTTGACCTTAAATAATGTGCATAGAAATATTAGTGAACAGATTAGGGACCTTGCTAACCAGCGCGATCAAATCGTTGAGATGTTCGCCGTCTTGGCAAAACGAAAAGGAATTTACATCGCGGGCGGCACCATGCCCTCTTTTTCTGAAGACAAATCAAAAGTTCATAACGACTGCTATTTTTTCTCTCCCTCTGGAAGTTTTGATTATCAAGGCAAACTTCATATGACTCGTTTTGAAAAAGAAGAATGGT
This sequence comes from uncultured Pseudobdellovibrionaceae bacterium, assembly GCA_964504465.1. Lineage (GTDB taxonomy): Bacteria > Bdellovibrionota > Bdellovibrionia > Bdellovibrionales > UBA1609 > CAZDFM01. The sequence goes on from CAZDFM010000312.1 coordinate 671, forward strand.
TCGTTTCTTCGCGCGACTCTCTCAAAATTTTTGAAACTGACTTTGGAAAAGTCGGAATTAATATTTGTTACGATGTTGAGTTCCCTGAGCTTTCACGCGCATTAGCTCTCCAGGGTGTGAACGTTTTAATCGTGCCAAGCTGCACCGATGATCGACAGGGCTTTTTAAGAGTTCGCTACTGTGCACAGGCTCGTGCAATTGAAAACCAACTCTACGTGATTCACTCTGGCACAGTCGGTTCATTACCGATGGTCCCCGCGATTTCTTTGAACTATGGTCAGGCCGCAATTTTAACTCCAAGCGATTTTCAATTTTCTCGGGATGGAATTTTGGCTGAAGGAATTCCAAACCAAGAGACAATGGTAATTGGAGAACTGAATTTAGTGACAATCGAAGAAGCTCGTACGCATGGGACTGTTTTGCCATTAAAGGACAGTGCCTTAACAAAGGACATTCTTAAAAGCATCGTCACTGTTAGTCTATGAAGCTAGTTTACGAAGCGAGCGTATAAGTGATTTTATGGTAAATGAAGTTGATCACATTCAAGTCCGAAACACCCAAGAGGCCGACTTTGAGGGTATCATTCACCTTTGTGGTGATGTGTATCCTGGCACGCCAGTTTGGACCGAGGCTCAATTACAGTCGCATGTAGACGTATACCCCGAAGGTCAATTCGTCGCGGTCAATGAAGATGACGGAAGTATTATCGGCATGTCGGCAAGTCTCATTATAAACTGGGACGATTATGATTTTAAAGCGAGTTGGCGTGAGTTCACAGATAGCGGTCTGTTTACAAACCACGACCCTGCAACCGGCCGCACGCTGTACGCCGCCGAAATCATGGTGTCCCCGTTAGTTCAAGGCTCGGGTGTGGGTTCATTGCTTTATGAGGCGCGGGAGTCGCTTGCTAAAACCTCAAAGCTTTTACGTATTCGAGCGGGCGCACGACTCAGGGGCTACGCCAATTATGCTGATGACAAAACCCCATCTGAATATGTTTTAGAAGTGATCGAAGGCAAAATTTTTGATCCCACGTTATCATTTCAACTCAAGCGCGGTTTTAGAGTCCTGCATGTGGTCTCAGGCTATTTAAAGTATGATGTTGAAAGTCTTGGTTACGCGGCCATCATTGAATGGCTGAATGAAGAGGTCGCTCGACCGGAACACTTCTTAATGGGAAATCCTAAATATCAGGTCAAACAGAAATAAAACAGGGAGCTTGACGCCCCCTGGTTAAAAAAAAGAAGCTGGAACCTTTTGAACGGCTAGTCGGGGACGCCTAGTCGCGGACGGCTAGTCTTGGAGCTTTTTGAAGCGGGTGTAGGTTTGGTCGGCTAGCTTGTTGGTTTGTTCCCACTTGGTAGCTTCGGTTTTGTAGCCAGCGCGTTTTTCGATCCATTTTGCTCGTTCTGCTAAAGCATCTTTTTCTTTGTTGTCGATGTCCTTAAGAAGGCTGACCATCATGTTCTTTTGTTGGTCCCAGTCGGCTTTTTCTTGTTCGATCTCTTTTACTTTTTGGTCATAAGCGGCCAAGTTCGTTTGTCTTTGAACTTTGTTAGCTTCTAACTTTTCAAGCAAGGCACGAACTTCAGCGATTTGGGCTTCTTCAAGCTTTAGCTTTTCGTTCTCTTGAGCTTTGAAGCCTTCAATTTTAAGTTTCATTTGGTCTAAGAGCGCTTTGTTCTTAGTTACGTTTTGACCGTTTGAAATCAACTGAGCTTTTTGAACACGAAGTTCTTTTACTGCGTCGGTTGTTTCTTTGATGTTGCCGCTTGTGATGTCGACGTTGTTTTTATATTGGTCGAGGTTGCTTTGAGAGTTTGAGACGTTGTCTTTTAATTGTTCTAAAGAGCCAACGACGTCAGTCTTAGCATCTGCTTTCATTGTTAAAAGCATAAGCCCCGCGATAAGTGGGATGAGAGTTAAATTTTTCATTTTGCATACTCCTCAGAATTTAAAGCTTGGTCGTTATCTTTACCTTTATTAGATTGAGCCTTGCCGTGTGCGGGGCACAGGTTTTGGAGAGATGAACGGTAAGAACCGATTTCATCTTCCCAGTATTCGCCGTCAAAGTCCCAGTTCATGATTTTTTGGGGCTTCATGCTGGCTGGAACACGGTTGGCTTCACCACTGACTTGTCCGCCGGCAACTTGATAACGGATGCTTTCACCCGCGCCAGAGAACACTTCGTAACGAAGGAATTCGTTGTTATCGAGAATATGTCCCATGTCTTTTTGCATCTTAGCTAAATACTTCACTAAGAACTTGCCCGCAGTTTCACGAAGAACATATTGCTCTTTTGAAATGCGTCCTTCGGATTTTTCTCTGAAGGCTAAAAAGCCCTGTCGACTTAACTCAAGCATCGCCAATTGGTACTTGTAGCCAATTACGAAGTCTCTTTCGTTGCGATAGTTGGCTTGAAGAGTATTGATGTCTTTTGCAATCGTCTTCTCTTTTGTGCCTTTTTTAATCGCTTTCTCTACTTGAGCTAAACGCTCTTGAGACTTTTGAAGTTTCCAGCGAATTTTTGCTTTTTCTTCTTTAATCTTTTCGTTGAGACCGTTGTGGCGACTTAACTCATCAAGTGTTTCGTTGAGTGACACTTGTTTATTTAAGTAAAACTTTTGGCGAGCCATTTCGCGCACAACTTGGAACGGAAGACCATCTACGTTTTGGTCAGACTTACCCTTGAGGTACGCCATTACAGTGTTGTGGTAATCAGCTGCTTGCTTTTTTGAACTTACGTACTTATTTGCGTCAGAGTACCATTGACGGTAGTCCTTCTCGAGATAGCTCAAAGTCTTATAAGCATCTCCGTATTGGCAGATGTTAAGATAACCGATTGAGCGCACCACGAAACTTTCGGGCTTGTACACGGCCGTAAAGTAAGGCGAGTGAAGCGAGTACATGTTTCCGATTGCACCCGAATAATCATTCATTGAAAGCTGCGTCCAGCCCTGCTCGATAAGAGCCTGCACCCATGTTGGATGTTCTTTGTCGACCTTCATGTAAAGATCAAACGCGTCTTTATATTTGGCCGTGTTAAATTTAATACGAGCTAAGTTTAAAGCTGTAAGCGAATTTAGATTTTTATCGGTGATGCCTTTTTCAGTCATCCAAGCTCTAAGACCTTCAAGTTTTGCGACCGATACTTTTTTATTTCCTAAAGAGTATTCTGAAATACCCACTATATATTGAGCCTTTGGAAACTGAGGCGCAGATTCGGCCACTTTATTTGCCATCTCTTTTGCATCTTTATAGTTTCCAGCTTTAAAGGCACCTTTTGCTGTTAAGTAATAAACTTGTGAACGGATTTTTTCATTGATCCATTTATCTTGCTTAGTACCCGTGTCGCCGAGCGCTTTTACCATTTGATAAAACGCGGGCTCAAATTGTTCAGGCAGATCCGAAGACAAGATTTCGAGTGCATCTGAAGTGTACTCAGGGTTCTTTTCTGCTACCAACTTAGAAAGGACTGCGAATGACGAAGAGTAGAGCTTCATCTTATGTGCACATGAGCCTAAGTGATATTTTGCCTCAGTCTCGAGTTTTGTACCTTCAGAAATTTGGTTAAAGAGTCCAATTACAAAGTGACACTGCCCGCCCTTTTTAT
>CAZDFM010000313.1:0-4282 GCA_964504465.1 uncultured Pseudobdellovibrionaceae bacterium
ATTTCTGAAACAATATATTGCGTTTCGTTAAACTACAGCTAACTTGACTTCTTGTTGAATAAGGGCTGGGCTATCATGAGCCCATGGCACTATTCTTAAAAAAGCGCGACAAAAAGATCAATAAACCTCCTGGAAGCTTAATTTATCTCGGCGACGATGAAGCGAGTTTTATTGGTGACGGAGATGTTAAAATTCATTTGATCGATTACAATCGCGATCAAATTAATGAAATGTTAATTCCCGATTTGAGTGCCGCACAGGTGCATCTTCAAAACGAGTCGACCATCGTGTGGATTGATGTCGAGGGCTTAAGCGATTTAGAAGTGGTCAAAGAAATTGGATCCGCCTTCGATATTGACACGCTTTATCTTGAAGACGTTTTGAATACAGATCACCGCCCAAAAGCCGAAGATCTATCGAAGTTTTTATTTATCATTTTAAAAAGCGTGTTCTTTGATAAGAAGCTCGATCGCCGTGTGCGCTTTGAGCAAATGAGTTTATTCTTAGGAGACAAGTTCGTGATTTCGTTTCACGAAAAAAAGTCTCCCATATTTGAGCCTATTAAAGAACGGCTCCGTAAGGCCAAAGGTAAAATCCGAGGCCTTGAAGCGGCATACTTGTTTTATGCGTTAACGGATGCGGTGGTCGACAATTACTTTCAGGTCGTTGAAACCATTGGTGCCGAAGTCGAAGCTTTAGATCTCAAGATGGTTCAATCCTATGATAAAGAAGATCTTGAAATCTTAAATCAACTTAAGAGCGAAGTTTTATTTTTAAGAAAGTCGATCTTTCCAGTTCGCGAAACGCTGACCCAGATTTTACGTTCAGACCGCGAAGATATTTCTGAAAAAACTCGAGTTTATATGGGTGACACTTTAGATCACGTGATCCAAGTGACGGAGGCCATTGAATCTTATCGCGAGATGATCAGTGGTCTTTCAGATGTCGCACGTACAGTTTCGAATCGTGAGCTTAACGAAACCATGAAGATCCTCACGGTTTTTACGTCGGTTTTTATTCCGCTGACCTTTTTGTCGAGCATTTACGGAATGAACTTTGACCATATGCCGGAGCTTCATTGGAAGTACGGGTATTATATGTTTTGGGGGGCAATTTTTGTGATTGCGGTGGTCATGTTTATGTTCTTCCGCCGCCGTAAATGGATCTAGAACTGACCCCTTACCCTGTTCCAAGCCGCCGGTTATGCTCAAGCGCATAAATCGCAATATGCCCCTCGAGCTGGTCTTTTTTCTTCGTAGTACACCAAGTTTTTCTAAAAAGCCGATTTATGTGCGCCCGAAGCATTGCACACGTATGATTTAAACTAAAAATCGGATCCCATTTAATTTTTTTAAGTTCTCCTTGTCCCGTAATTGCGCCGCGTGCACCCAATATGGTTTCGTAAGTGGCGTCAGGAAAGAACTTCTTCACATCGTTTAGGTAATAGGGGTTGCTGTCTGAGCGAATAACCGCATTTTCAGCGACCAACACTTTTACTTCTGAGAAGAGTTTTTTTCTTGCCTGAGCCCTGTGGTCGGCTCTCGGCCCATACTTTTTTCGAGCAATCTCCGCAAGTTTTCCTTTGGCCGCCATTTGTGAAACCTCAAACCCTAGGATGCGTCTGGTCTTATATTCGACCATCAACGTGACAGATAAGGGTTTACACTTGGTGTGTTCAAAGGTTTCAAGATCGTCGAATTCAACCTCTACTGAGGGCGCATAATTCTTGTTCAATGAATAGAGCTCTTCTTTGGCCGTAGAGCTTACGAAACGAAATTTTCTCACCACGGTTTTGGGGTTGATTCTTAAAATGCGGGCCGCTTCTCTTTGGCTTACCCCACCGTTTAACAGGTCTCGAACGGACTTATTGAGGTGTCGTTTCTTTTGACCTCTAAGTGGACTTGTGGTCGCGGCTGAAAAGCTTTTTTGGCAACCATGGCACCAGAATCTGGTTAGGCGTTGGCCGTCGGATTTTCGGTAATAAGTGCCGAGGCGGCGAATCGTCCGAGAGGCGGCTTTGGGATTTCTTTTTTGTTCGCAAAATGGGCAAATGAGTTTCATGCTTCTTTGGAGAGGCATGAATTGAGCCAGAGTTTACTTATTTTTGAGGCACAGAGTGAGGGGGCAGTTTAAGTGGATTTAGAAGCGGAACTTGTTTTTAAATAATGAGAACGGCACCCGCGCCGTCAACAGCCCAAACACAATACTGCTTGAAACTATGGCGACCTGAAAAAAGATAGAAGCTCCACCGGAGCCCGATGGGTCAGTGGCTGCATAAAACGAAGACAGTGCGAGCATTCCCGGAACTAAAGACAGAATACCCGGCACCGAGAAGATTTGACTCGGTACTTTTAGTAGCCCACTTAAGATAGAGCTCATAAGTCCAACTGTCAGTGCAGGAACAAAAGAGCTCAGCACCAAAAAATCCGCAAAGTTCAGTTTTTGAAACACGTACCAGCTGGTGAGTCCCGGTATTAAAGTAAAGGGGATGTAGCGATAAGGTGAGCGAAAGATTCCGGTAAAGGCCAGAATGATCAAAGACTGACAAATGAGCTGAGTTAAAAAGCCCTGTTCTTTATTGAGTCCAAACCGGTTAAAATCTACCCCCGGAAACAGCAACTGCGAAAGATCAGACACAAGTAAAAAGGCAGTTCCAATTGCCATTAAGATCAGAACGCTTTTCATCATTTTAGCGGTTCCCGAGACAAAATTCTGTTCGGCAAGTTCAGTAATTGAGTTTGTAAGTGAGAGTCCAGGGACTAATAAAATGAGAGTTCCAATTGCAAACGAATCTGCAGGGCGACCAATTTTTATTGAAATGATTCCTGAAATCACCAAAGCAAAGAAAGTTCCTAAGAAATCTGTAAAGATACCGCTTAAACCTAAACGATCTCTCAAAGGGCCGGCGCAAAATCCAACGGCCCAACATAGGAGTCCACTGATCATAGCTGAGGTCCAACTGCCATAGTTCACAAAGCTCGCGCTCGCACCTAAAACATATAGACTTATAATGGCAACCCATTGGGCGCGAGATTCAGAGGCAGGTGAGCGAGGGAGTGCGAGTTCGTCCATGGCCTCTTGAACTGAGATCTGAAACTTTACAAAACGTTCAATGATACCTTCGATTCGAACGAGTTCGGCTAAATCGGTCGCCGAATTATAGATACGTCCAATTAAGGTGATCGGGTGGGCCTCTTCTGAATTGGTTCCAGAGAGAAAAATTCCGGTCGGAGTGGCGAAGGTTTGGAGTCTCACTTGGTGAGACGAGCCTGCGCCATTTATTAGGTCTTCTGCACGAGAGGTTGGACCACCACAAGATAAGTACTTTTCTCCTGCCGCAACCCCAAATTGCACGATTTTAGTGACTGCCTGTTGATCTACCGAGAGGGGTGCTGAGGATTCCAAAAAATTAAGTGCCTTTCAAACTTGGCTGAACACCGTGACTTAGCCTTTTTTAACTAAGTCGGCTTAGCCAACCACGGCGCGAATTGCGCTCGCAAGAACCCATTGTAACTCGCGCCAGCGTTTTTGGCTACCGAGAAGGCCGTAGTTTAACTCAAACATAACTCCCGTAAGCCGGGGACTTTCAAGTTCGGCTAAGAGTTCGTTTAAAAAGCAGTCCGTATGCCCTTGATAGGGTCTATTGTGATGAACTTTAAAGTCTGAAAAGTCTTTGAGATGTGAAACTAAAGCCGTCGCCAGAATCAGTTCCTGTGGTTTAAAAGGTCGATAGAGTACGCCGATCTCGGTCGCTCGCTCTTTATCTTTAAAGAAAGGAGTAAAGCTGTGCATTGAAATCAGCACGACGTTTTGCCCTTGGCTTAATAAATTTTTAACGTGCTGGCGCACTTGAGATTTATACGGAGTGAGCACCCGGCTTTCAATTTCGAGGCGATCTTTTGGGCTTAGTGTGCGAGTCCACTTCGGAAAACGCGAAGGATTGTCGTCGCTCCGGTTACAGTCGATGAGAAGTCTTGAATAGGGATTGGCAAAATATTTGGCTTCAAGCTTTGCACTTAAAAACTGTGTAGTTTCAAGTGCGCCCGGATCCCAGGTGTAATGCGAGTTAAAATCGAGGCTTTGAATTTTTTCAAGATACTTTAAGCTCGGAGGAACCCGGTGCCCCCCGTGTTCGCAGGTAAAAACTAATTTAGTCGATGAAACATCAGTCACTGAAGACCTGATCATTAATAAGGTTTTTTGAAAGCTGTAAATAGAACTCTCTTAAAGCCTCACGCGTAGGTTCTTGGCCTAGGTGTTTAACCATAGTGCGGCTTAAGGC
>CAZDFM010000314.1:0-4282 GCA_964504465.1 uncultured Pseudobdellovibrionaceae bacterium
GAAAGCATGGCGTTCATGAGGTCCTGATCATAACGACCTTTAAGCTTTTCACTCATAAAGGTGAGTGCATCTCGGGGAGTCATAGGAATGTTGTAGGAGCGCTTTGTAGTGAGCGCATCGTAGGTGTCGGTGATGGCAACAATTCGAGCCATAGGGTGAATTTCGTCTCCGTTTAATTGTTGAGGATAACCGTTCCCTGCGAAGCTTTCGTGATGCTCAAAGCAACAGGCTTTGATTGCGTCTGAAACATTGTACTGGTCCATCAATAGCAGACCATATTGAGGATGCTTTTGCATTTGCGCCCATTCAACATCATCAAGAGGACCGTCTTTACAAATGATGTCGACGCTTACATTGCGTTTCCCGATATCATGAAACAAAGCCCCTTGGCCGAGTTCCTTAAGTTGATCACCTGAATAACCGGCAGCCTGTCCCAAACCTAAAGCATAAATGCCGACATCGAGTGAATGATTGTAGGTGTAAAAATCATGGCTCGATAAACCGATGAGGTGACCCATTCCTTCAGGATCGTTGTCGATAAATTCCATAAAGTCTTCGATCACTTTTTTAGACTCATCAAGAGCGCGACCGACATCCGGACTTTCGAAAAGTTCTTCAATTAAAGACATTGTGCTTTCTCGAAGCATTAATGCTTTTTCTTTGGTGTCGAGCTGATCGCTGACCATATAAGAGTGAACATATTTTTTATAGTTAGCGCGTTCTTTGGCAAAAATAAAAAAGTTGTCCGGAGCTCGTTTTTCGAAGTGGTTGATTTTTTCAACCGCCATATTGTCGCCGGCTCGCTTGTAATGGATGTGCTTGCCGTTAATGAGAACAAAAATATCAAACGGAATTGGTTCCGAAGGATGTAGCGAATTGAGGCGGATTTTCATATACAGTTCGTCAGTCATATATAATATTCTGCCATGACCTTGCGAGACTCTCCAATTAAAGTTGGTGAATAGGAGACCAGTTGGCGATCGAAATTGACACACCCATTCAGTTCTTAAAGGGAGTTGGCCCAAAGTTGGGGACGATCTTCCAAAAGCGCGGCATAAACACCGTTGCAGAGCTACTTGAGTGGTATCCCCGCGCTTATGAGGACAGACGAGCTGCGCGTAGCATTTCGACACTCGAGCCCGGACAAGTTGTATCGCTAAAAGCCCAGGTCCACAGTGTGAGATCGATGAACATGGGAAACTCCAAACGAAAGATCTATGAGGTCGTAATCGGAGACGCAACTGGCAAAATCGCCTGCAAATATTTTCGAGTTCCCTACAAAGGTTATTTTGAGAGATTCGAGCGGGGCATGCAAATCCGCGTGATGGGAAAAGTCACCGATTACCGCGGCCGCAAAGAATTTCACCATCCAGATCTGCACGCTATTCAGATCGATGAGGAAGAAGAAGACCGTCTGATTCCGATCTATACCGAAACCGAGGGACTCAGTTTTCAAAAACTCAAAAAGATTATCGACACAGCTTTATATGAACTCGAATCACCGCTTTTACCTAAAGCTCTTGATTCGCAGAAATACTCACGAGCACCAACCAAAAAAAACCAAGTAGGAAAAGACGGAAAAGTTTGGGCGCCGGTTTATGGGATTACAGATGCGTTGCCCGGTTGGATTCGCGAAAAATACAATCTCGTATCTAGAGCCCAAGCTTTAAGAGAAATCCATCAACCTCCACTAGCCGAAGCGAGCGAATTCATAAAGTTTCGCGCCTCTTCGCAAAAACGAATTATTTTTGAAGAGTTTTTTTGGATGGAGCTTAACCTCGCGCTGAGACGAGCGGGAATAGACAAAGAAAAATCGATTCCCTTAATAGCAAAAGGTGAGCTACCTGAAAAATTAATCGCCTCACTTCCATTTGAGTTAACAGGAGCCCAAAAGAAATCCTTTAATGAAGTTTTAAGCGATTTAAAGAAGCCACATCCCATGCACCGATTGGTCCAAGGGGATGTGGGCTCAGGAAAAACCATGGTGTCGTTTTTAGCCGCGGCTTACGCGACTGAGGCTGGATTTCAAACCGCGATTATGGTGCCCACCGAGATCTTATCCGAACAGCATTTTAAAAATGCCAAAGCTTTTCTTGAACCTCTGGGGATTCGGGTCGCTCTACTCACAGGTTCAACCAAAGAGCGCGAACGCGGTCCAATTCTTGAGGGGCTTAAAGCCGGCAAAATAGATTTGATCATCGGGACTCACGCTCTCATCCAGGACGATGTTGAATTTAATGCCTTGGGCTTGGTCATCATCGACGAGCAGCATCGCTTCGGCGTTCAGCAAAGAAATCTACTAAAACAAAAGGGTCTTTCGCCTCACTTTTTAGTGATGACGGCGACACCGATCCCTCGAACTCTCGCAATGACAGTGTATGGGGATCTCGATGTGAGCATCATCGACGAAATGCCTAAAGGCCGCCAGCCAATCGTGACCCGAAAAGCTTTCGGCAACAAAAGTGCTCAAGTCTTCGGCTTCGTAAAAGAACAGCTAGCAAAAGGAAGACAAGCCTACATTGTTTACCCTCTCGTGGAAGAGAGCGAAAAAATTGATCTCAAAAACGCCTTCGACGAATTTGAGAAACATAAGACTTTCTTTAGCGAGTACCAAGTCGGGCTCTTACATGGAAAGATGCGTCCGGCTGAAAAAGATGAAGTCATGAAAAAGTTCAGGGCTAACGAAATCCAGGTGCTTGTTTCAACAACTGTCATCGAAGTTGGGGTTGATGTTCCTAATGCTAATATTATGGTCATCGAACACACTGAGCGCTTTGGACTGTCGCAGCTGCATCAGCTCCGAGGGCGGGTCGGACGAGGTGCACATAAGAGCTACTGTGTACTGATGTTAGGATATGCGACATCAGATGAGTCGCGCGCACGTGCCGAAATCATGGAGCAAACCTTAGATGGATTCAAAATTGCCGAAGCCGATCTGGAGCTTCGCGGGCCTGGTGAGTTTTTAGGCACACGCCAATCGGGCTTACCTGGATTCAAACTGGCGAACTTAGTTCGTGATTTAAGTTTGCTCCAAGACGCTCGACAAGCAGCGTTTGAGCTGGTGCGTCTGGACGGCACACTCTCCCGTCCAGAAAATTCACAAGTGCGTCAAGTGCTCGCAAAGAAAGATGAAAATTATATCGGGTAGTGACGTTTCTTGTAATTTATTCATAACTAGTTGATATCATTTAAAGATTGATAATATGTGTCATAACTGCTATAACCAAATCCGTCGTCAAGACTTCTATTTTTCAGTTTTCAGTCTATTGGGTTTTCGGGCGGAGGCAAACGAGCATGGTAAGTTTTAAACCAGGGGATAATGCAGTTTATCCTGGATACGGTGTAGGACAAGTTGTAGCGATCGATACAAAAGAGATCTGCGGCAATAAACAGAGTTTCTACTCGATTAAGATCATCGATTCAGGCATGAAGATCATGGTGCCTACTAATAATGCACAAGCTGTCGGGTTAAGACCTATCATTTCTAAAGATGAAGCCAATAAAGTTTTGGATATTCTTAAAGAAACTGACGTTAAGATCGACAATCAAACATGGAACCGCCGTTATCGCGAATACATGGAAAAGATCAACACGGGTTCGGTTTATGAAATCGCCGAAGTTCTTCGCGATCTATTCATTCTTAAAGTCGATAAAGAACTTAGCTTCGGCGAGCGCCGTATGCTTGATATGGCTCGTAAACTTCTTTTAAAAGAGCTTTCTCTTGCGACTGGAATGGACGAGAAAAGACAGGCTGAAGAAGTGGCCGCAATTTTTGGTCTTCCTTCGTAATTAGCTTTTAAATTTTAAAGTAAAAATCCCGAGCTTTGACTCGGGATTTTTCGTTTTTGACGCTGCAATGCATCCCTGAGGAAACTCTGTACCACTTCTAGGCTTTCCCATCTAAAAAGAAGTGTTTATCATATTCGTTTCCTCGGGAAGGCCTTTATGTCATCACCTGTATCTTCTAAAAAAGTTCGTGTTCGTTTTGCTCCTTCACCCACCGGCTATCTGCATGTGGGTGGTGCGAGAACTGCGCTTTACAATTATCTCTATGCTCGACAACAAAAGGGCGACTTTGTTTTAAGAATCGAAGATACCGATGAGGCGCGCTCAACTGACGAATCGCTTCGAATGCAAATTCAGGATTTAGAATGGCTTGGTTTTAAATGGGTTGAAGGACCAGATCCTAAAACTTTGGCCGACATTGGAGACAAAGGCCCCTACCGACAGAGCCGACGAAAAGATATTTACTTGAAATATGCCCAGCAGCTTTTAAAGCAGG
>CAZDFM010000315.1:0-4282 GCA_964504465.1 uncultured Pseudobdellovibrionaceae bacterium
TGCTTGATAAGTTTTTTTGTTGTAGATGATTTCTTGCGGATTGGTAGAACTCATTTGAATCGAAGAGATGTTGAGAGCTTTCGGTGCATCGGTCTTACACTCATCACGATAGAGGATGGCAGAGGTTTCGCCGTAAACGTTTTTTTCACTTAGATAAATTCTAGAGCTGACTTCAGTGCCATCAGGACAGTTCTCGCTGACGATGAAAGGTTTGCCGTCGTAAGGCTGTCCGCTTCCCGAGAGATGCCCTTTTGACTTTTCAGGAGAACTTGAGGTGGACCGACCGGTGTCCATTTTCGAACAGTTTTGAAATGGCAAAATAACCGCGGAAAGCAATATGATCGCGAAGATATTTTGTTTCATGCTTTTGCTCCCCTTCTTTATTTTCGGCAGATCCTAATGAAAAGTCTCGTCTATTCTACCGGTGTATCAAAAAGGGACGGAGAGAAGCCTCCGCCCCTGGGTATGGGTGTGGTCAGTTTAAATTAGGGACAAGGGTTATGAACCTTGCCGTTAAGATCTAAATTAAAGAAGACTGTTGAGAGCTTCATTTGTTTAGACTCGTTACAAATTGCCGTTGAAAACTTAGAGTATTCGGCTACTAGAACGGCTTTATTTTGAGCGATAAACGGAGCGTACTCGGCACATTCGTCGTAAGCAAAACACTCTTCAACGACCGCGAAGTCAAACTTGTTTACCAAAGCGCTTACAAGATCAGTAGAGTTTTTAAGAGCTACTAGAAGTCCTCGAGCACGAGCTTGGTCCGCCAGATAACTATTGTAGTTAATTTGATCTTGTTTGGTTAAACCTACGCCATTTCTATTTGAGTAACCGTCTACGTTATCGGGTTCAACTCCGTCGCAGCCTTTAGCTTTTGCAAGATCTAGACGTGCGGCCATAATCTGTCGGACTCCTTGGTTTCTTACATCAAGCCACTTTTCACCAGGCCAGTCCTCCATATTTGCACCCATTCCAGCTGCAGGAAATTGGGCTGCATCTGGGCGCCAGTTTTCATAGGTTCCGCCGGAGAAATAACAGATCACAATGTAGCCTTGAGCTTTCAGAGACTGAAAGGTTGCGGCCGAATTGTCGAATAAATCGAGATCGTACACCTTTGCGTTTACGCCTGTTTTAGGAGTGCCTTGAAGTTGCCAGTACCAACTAGTTCCCGCAGGGATCGCAGAAACTGGCGTGGGATTTGGGGTAGGATTTGGGGTTGGGGTAGGAGTCGGCGTGGGGTTCGGAGTTGGAGTTGGATTCGGGTTAGGCGTAGGCGTTGAAACGCCAGAGGCAGAGATGAGGAGGGAATCCATCTGCGAATCGCCCGCACCTTTGCTTGAGATCACTCGAATGGTAACTGAACCATTGGTCACCGCCGCGGAAGGAATTTGGTACTTTAGATTTTTGTAGCCTCGACCGGTGTTGACTCCCAATTGATGAATGGCACCGGAGCCGCTAATGGCTTGAAAGGTAAATTTATCGGCAGCTCTATTCTGGCTAAAACGCGAGTCCAGTGAAAAACTTTGCGCTGAGCCGAGATTTGTAAATTGAAAACGGATTTCAAGGTCTCCTCGATTGTTTGAATAAAGTTTTAAAACTCTATTCTCATTAGCCGCGGCGAGGTTTGCGACCGTTCCACTTAATGTTCCCTTTGAAATTTTAAGCGAAGACGCTGTTGCCGCATCTGAATTTTGTCCTAAAAAGCCAAAACCCGCTACCAATGCCATGGCTATCTTTTTGTAATTCCAGTTCATACTTGCCCCCAAACGAACTTGTTTTGTTTCTTAATTCATTCTTTCAAATTTGCGCGAGCTTACGGAGTGACATTTTTGGGGAGTAAACTTGCATTTAACTTCTTCCGATAAGCTCTTAAGCTTAGGAGAGGTGTTTTTTGTCTCAAAATGAGAGTTCATTTTTTACCGACCTCATACAGCACTTAGATACACTTATTAAGAGTGGTCGCATTGATGACGTTAAAACTGAGATTGTAAAAATCAATTTTGCCAAGGTTCCAAGACCCGTTCGTCAGGGGCTCGCGAAAATCTGCAGACGCTCAGGTTTAATTTCAGATGGCCTAAGATTGCTTTATCCACTGATACGAAATGAAAAGGAACTCGAAGCAAAACCTACCGGTGGTGAGATCGCTGAATATTCCGTCTTACTCTCGCGTAACGGTTCAATTCAAGAGGCTCTGGGACTTCTTCATAAGGTCGACCCTACACTTAATCCCGAAGCCCTTTTGTATTTGGGCTTTTGTTATATTTCGTCTTGGGACTATAAAAAAGCGGCCGAATACTTAGAAAAATTCTTAGCTTCAGCTGCGGATAGTTATTCTAAACTTATTGCCCGCGTAAATTTGGGTTCCGCCTATGTAGCTTTGGCAAGATATGATGAAGCCATCGACTCCCTTACTGAAACTATCGAAGTCGCCCGAGAGGCTAATGCTCATCGACTTATCGGAAACTGTTTTGAGCTGCGTGCACAGGCATATTTATTCTTGAATCAGTTCTCTTCGTCCAGGCAAGATCTCGGGAGTGCCTCAGAAATTTTTGGCAGCACCCAAAGCTACGATCAACTTTTGATCCTAAAATGGAAAGCGATCATGGAAGCACAAGAGTCAGGTGAACTCGAGCCTTTATTTAATTTTCGGTGCGAAGCGCTTGCTAGGAAACATTGGGAGAGTGTGAGAGAAGCGGATCTTTTCACCCTAAAATTAAAATTTAGCCAGAGTCTTTTTGATCACCTGGTCATTGGCACCCCGACCGAGCATTATAAAAACCGTATTCGCGAACAACTCAAACATGAACCGAGCGAATCTTATATTTACGGCGACCCTGGGTCTCAGTATTTAGATCTTGGAACAGGTTTAATGAGTGGGAGTGGTAAACTTAATCCAGGAAAATTAAATCATCAGGTTTTGTTGGCTTTGAGTCGCGACTTTTATGCTCCTCGGAATATAGGAAACCTTTTTGCTGAGCTTTATCCAGGTGATTACTTTAATGTGGATTCATCACCTCTTCGCGTTCGGCAAGCCTTAAGCCGCACACGCCGCTGGCTTGAAGAGCACCAGATTCCAGTCGCAATCGATCAGCTCGATAGCGGCTATGGTCTTGTCTTTCATGGCGGGTTTGGATTTAAGATTCCACTTGAGAGAGCTCCAGTGAACAGTCAAAAACTTAGACTTGAAAAACTGAGGAACGAATTCGTTGGACGTTCCTTTACGATGCGAGAAGCGTGCAAAGCACTTTCACTTTCGTCTTCGCATTTTCACCGTCTGATCGAATTTGGTTTGCTCGAAAACGAAATCGACAAGACTGGCCAAGGCAAGGCCATCCGCTATAGTTTTAAAGATACAAAGAAGCCAATTGCAGCTTAACTTTAAGACTGGCTGAGTTTATCTCGTAAAACATCCAAATAGAAATAACGATCAAAACCCTGGTGATAACGGGTCCAACGCTCGCCATTTGGTATTTCTTCTTTCATAAACTCAACCATGGTGTTGAGTTTGCTGTCGAGATCATCCACCATGGCTACAACAAAAGCTTCTGGAAAAACGGGTGTTTTAAGCGAGCCGTATTCGAGTCTTCCATGGTGAGAATAGACGATATGTTTGAGTAGGTTTTTAAGGTCTTCAGGAAAGCCCAGAATTTTCTGCGATTTGCTCTCGATAATGTTGGTCGCAATCCCCATATGACCCACTAGTCTCCCGACATCAGTGTATTTAATCCCGTCTTCAACCTTGAGCTCTTGGGTTTTTCCTAGGTCGTGAAAGATCGCGCCAAAAATCAAATAATCTAAATTTAAAAATGTGTAATGTGCCGCAAGCCCCTTCATGACTCCACAAATCGAAACAATATGTTCAAGCAGCCCACCCATATAGGCATGATGAATAGTTTTGGCAGCAGGAGCCATCATAAGAAGTTCTTTAATTTCGGGGTCATTGAGGCTGGCATCTAAAAGCTGTCTAATATGCGGATCTTTAATTTCAGCGACTAAATCAAAAAGTTGCGCCATCAGTTCTTTTGAATCGGCTTTGCTTTTGGGTACAAAATCTCTGAGATCATTGTCGCCAAGCTGAGTCTTTTTTAAATCGTGAATTACAACCTGCAGGCGGTTTTGGTAAAGCTGCGCATGCCCTTTAATTTCGACGAAATCGCCGGACTGAATGTTGCGACCTAAGTCTTCAGCCTTATCCCACAGTCTTCCGTTTAAACTGCCTGACGAATCACTCAAGGTTAGGCTCAGGTAATGTTTTCCGTTTCGATCAGTAAGCATTTATACA
>CAZDFM010000316.1:0-4268 GCA_964504465.1 uncultured Pseudobdellovibrionaceae bacterium
GCCCCACCTGGAGGGTGTACCCGAGGGCAGCGAGCCATGGATGGCGTGTCCCACAAAAGGGGATGCCACCTCAACCCACCCCGAACCGGATACGGGGGTGCCTTTTTAACTCAGGGCCTTTTCGAGACCAGCAAAACCACCCGCGAGGACGTAGACGTTTAGCCATGATTTTTTCTGAAGAAGGCGTGCGAGGCGGCGGGATTGTTTGCCTTTGTTGCACACGAGCACGATCGGCTGAATTTCAGAAACTTGCTTTTCGCGCAGATAGTTTTCTAAGTCTTTGGGTTGCACATGTTGCGCGTCTCGAAAGAGTTTTTCGGCTTTGGGTGATAAGGGCGTTTGTTTGTCGCGCAGATCTAAAAGTAAAAATGGAACTTGGTTCCTTATGAGGCCTTCGAGCTGAAATAAGTCGAGCAGTTGATCGTCGTTTCCAGAGCGGAACAGGTCCTTAATTTTTGATAACATCTTTTTTCCTTATTAAGAATTCATTGCTGGAAGACGGCGGTAAAAAGGTAGTATTAAGGCCAGTGCTAAAAACATACAAAAGCCGCCGACTAAAAATGGTGAACCAATTCCCCACTCTCGATAAAAAAGTCCACCTAAGGCTGGGCCAATGATTCGGCCCAAAGCGCTTAAGCTTTGATTTGCACCCATCACGCCGCCCTGATTATCTTTTGCGGTTAAAATACTGATGCTTCCATTAACAGACGGATTAACGAAACCGATTCCAAAACCTAAAAGTGTGACCATTAAAGCCAGAGGCCACATGCTGTATGAAATTGCGATTCCCGTAATCCCAACACCGGCCAAGGTAAGACCAGCGATCAAAAGTTTTCGCTCTCCAAACTTAGGAAGAAGTTTTCGAATCAGATAACCTTGAGTGAAAACCATAATCACACCCACGTAAGCAAAACCAAAGCTCGCTTGAGTTAGGCTCCACTTGAGTCGGTCGTCGACCAACATAAAGAGAGAGACTTCCATAAAGGCCATCGCGACATTGGCTAAAAAGAACGTCATCATTAAAGGGCCGACTATCGGCATTCTGAAGGCTTCAAACAAAACTTCGAAACGCGCTTTCTTTTTCTTAGCTCGGGCTTGTGCTCTAAGTTCGGGAGACAAAGATTCGGGCAGAATAAAATACGCGGAGACAAAATTTATAAAACAAATGGCGCTTGCAATGACGGCTGAAAAACTAATTCCAAAAGGCGGAGCATCGCCTAAGGCTTGGCCCCACTGACCCGCAATCCCGCCAAGCGCTGGACCTAAAATAAATCCCAAACCAAATGCAGCACCGATCAAACCCATCCCTTTACTGCGGTCTTTGTCAGAGGTGATATCGGCAATATAGGCCATGGCAGCCGAAATATTGCCGCCAAACATCCCTGCAAAAAATCGTGCAATAAATAGAGCCCAAAAAGTATCGCCAAATGCGAAAGCCATATGTGCGAGTGCCGCGCCAAACAAAGATATTAAAATGATGGGCCTACGACCCCATCTGTCACTGAGACGACCCCAAATAGGAGCAAAAGCAAATTGCATTAAGGAGTAAATCGACATCAAGAGGCCGATTTGCAATTCGTCGCCGCCAAAATTGCGAGCTAAATAGGTATTTAACGGAATAATAATCCCGAAACCAATTAGATCTACGAAAACAGTTACAAAGATAACTGCTAGCGGCTTCTTCAAGTTGCAAATCTCCCTTTGAACCTAGGTGCTTGCTAAGATAGCATTGAATTCTATGAGGGTCTCTCTGTTACATCGTATTGTCGTGTTTTTTTTAATTGGGGTGTCGCTACCTGCCGCAGCGAAGCCTGAACTTTTTCAATTGCAGCGCAAAGAAACTTTGCTTTTTCTTTCGGAACTGAATTACTTCACCTCAAAAGCAAATTACGAATCTGGCGGCGGCTCATACGTTGACCTACCCAACAGCGGTGAATACTCGAATCTCCTGATAGATTTGGGGGCGCAGTACGCCTTTACTCCCCGCTTGTATCTAGGCGGAGAACTCGGAATTGCTAATTCTGAAAGCAGCCTCAACGGAATCAATCGCACCAATTCAACCTTAGGCGAAGCGAAAGCCTGGATTCAGTACGTGGCTCCAGTAAAATTTTTGCGAGTCGTACCTGAGGCTACTTTTATTTATCCTTTTAATCGAATTGAAGATGGAACTGACGACGTCATGACTGGCGAAGGCGCCATGGCGGTGCAGCCAGGAATTTGGCTCATTAAAAACTTAAGACGCCTCGATTTTTTTGGCTACCTTGGGGGTCGCTACCAAGACGAACAACGCTCAGGCTTAGCTATTTACCGCTTAGGATCTCAGTTCAAATTTTCAAGTTTTTTTGTCGGTGCAAGTCTTAACGGGTTTGAATCTGTGATGGACGACAAAGGTAGCGAGGCCGAAAGGCTCGCGATTGTGAGACGAGTCAACGGCGGAAGCTTTAAATATTACGCCTATAACCCCTCTGCGCTCGAAGTTGATCTCTGGGCCGGAATGAATTTTTCTAGAACTTCAAATCTGCGTTTAGGATTAAGCCAAACTTTAAACGGAAAAAGTTATGCTCACGGAATGACGGTGCACGTGGCTTATCAGTTTCAGCTCCTAGGCCCTGGTGCAATCCGTAGAGAACAACCCAGTTATGATCCAAAATTTGAGCTTGAAAACGAAAAGTATGATGAATCTTTATTTGAAGCTGATCCCGCCAAACCAGCACGCCGGCGCCCACGTCCGCGACCGTTAAAACCCTCTGGACCATCGCAAGAAGAACTCTTGAACGATACGATGGACGATCTCGAAAAACCTATCCAATAAAAAAAGCCTCAGTTTTTACCAAGGCTTTTTCAATCTCTTATTTTAATTTTTTGGTTCTAATATTCTGCAGGACGAACCGCTTTTTTAACGGCTTTATTTACGTTGTCACGAATCGTGCGCGCTTCTTCGTCTTCTTGCATCTCAAGATTATTCAGTGAAGATTCCATTGTAGGTGCGGCAGAGTGTGGATTCGGCATAATTTTAGTGCCCTGGTCAAGCATGGCGATATGAGACTGAACAAGTGCGCGCATGTTGTTTTCAAATTGCATACGTACACGTTTCAAGTCGGTGATCTCTTGATAAATTCTTTTCAGAGAGTCACGAGCATCTCGTTGGATCATTTCAGATTTTTGGTGAGCATCATGTAAAATAAGTCGAGCTTCACGGTCAGCATCCACTTGAATCTTTTCACTCATTTTTTGTGCAGTTGTAATGGTGCTCTTTAAAAGCTCATCGCGTTCGCGGTATTCAGCAATCGCCATTTCTTTTTCGCGAAGAGACTCACGTAAGTTATTGCGTTCACGGATGAGGGATTCCATCTCTTCAGAAACATTTCGCAGAAAATCCATCACTTCTTCGGTATCAAGTCCCATCATTTTTCGCGCAAAAGTTTTATGGGCGATATCTATTGGAGCGATCTTCATTGTTTCTTTCTCCTGTACATTAGACTGGGTATAAGACAGAGACTTCAAGGTCCCTCTATTTAGGGTAAGAAACTGTGAGCCACCCTGCAAGTACGGAATTGCTTGAAACTGATGATTTATTGCCGAACCCTTGAGCTAAAATCCAGACCACCTGACATCGCCTATCGCAAGCTAGACCTTTGTCGGGCTGACAAGGCGCAGAGGAACTTACTTCGAGCCTCGGCCCAACTCGCGGTCTCTTAAAGCCGCTTTTTCAAAGCTATAGCGAAGTACACGCTCCACTTCGAGTTCCCGCATGGAATCAAGGCCTGCCCAAGTCACACCTTTTTTCGAGGTCACGCGAGATTGATGCTCTAGCAAATCCACTTCAGATTCGGCAGTTGCGAGTTCAGCTGCACCTAAAAAAGTTTGAACCGTCATCGCTTGAGCAATCTTGGGGTCGAAGTCATGTTCTTCGAGCCATTCTTTCCAGTACTGCATAAGTTCAAAAACGAATCCCACTCCACTGCTACACGAAACCGTGAGCGCTTCAAAAGCTTCACCTTCATCGGCTTGAATCACCAAACCCAAAGGCGAAAAAAGATCTTCAATCAGCGAGTCCAAGTGTTGAGCGTCGTAAGAAAGGCAGTAACCGATCACGCCCTTTCGGAGTCGAATGGGCGTGTTGGGCATGAGACGAATTAATTTTTTTGAAGACGACAGAGTTTTAGCCAAACTTTGAATTGGAATTCCCGCGGCAAGTGAAATGATAATTTGTTCGGGGTCAAAAGCCGACTCAAGCGGTTCGATAGCCGCGACTAAGTCTTGAGGCT
>CAZDFM010000317.1:0-4262 GCA_964504465.1 uncultured Pseudobdellovibrionaceae bacterium
GTGTGTTCTTTCCGATTGGTGGGACAGGTGCATTGGTGCAAGGTCTGGTTAAGCTCTTTAAAGAACTTGGCGGTCAGCTGTTACTTGATGCAGAGGTTAATTCGATTGTGACCAAAGACGGCAAAGTCATCGGAATTAAAAATAAACAAAAAAAGTTCGAAGCCTTTGATCTCGTTATTAGTAACGGTGATGTAGTTCACACCTATAAACATCTATTGAGAGACGAGCCTGCACTCTTAAAGACGGCTCAGAGTGTTGAAAAAATGCGCCACAGTATGTCGCTATTTTTGATTTATTTCGGCACAAATAAACTGTATCCGCAAATGGCGCATCATAATGTTTTATTCGGGCCCCGTTATAAAGGCTTACTCGATGAAATTTTTGAGCGCGGAACTTTGCCCGATGATTTTTCACTTTATCTGCATGCGCCCACTCGAAGCGATAAAAGTCTTGCTCCAGCGGGGCATGAGAATTTTTACGTTCTCTCTCCAGTTGCGCACTTAGGAAATATGGATATTGACTGGAAACTTGAGGGGCCAAAATACGCTGAAAAAATTATGAATTATCTAGATCAGAGATATTTGCCTGGTCTAAAGCAGTCTTTAGTGGTGCAAAAAATCTTTACTCCAGACGATTTCAAATCTGAGCTTAATGCGCACTGGGGTTCAGCTTTTTCGCTTGAACCGATCTTAACCCAAAGTGCGTATTTTAGAACGCACAACCGCGATGACAAAGTGAAGGGGCTTTACTTTGTCGGAGCGGGAACGCATCCAGGCGCGGGCGTGCCGGGAGTCATCTCCTCAGCAAAAGCTACTGCTGCCTTGGTGTCTTCAGATTATGGAGGCCATTTATGAGTGAACTTGATTTACAATCTACTATCTCAAAAGGCTCGAAGAGTTTTTATCTCGCCAGTCTTTTTTTTACTCCTAAAATTCGCCAAGCGAGTTGGGTTCTCTATCGCTGGTGCCGCTATTGCGATGACCGCATAGATCTCACACCTTCGCCAGGAGAGGCTTATGAAGAACTAAAAACCATGAGCTGGCAAACACGCGAAGCTTTGCAGTCGCTGACGGGCCCAAAAGTTTTTAAAGATCTTGGGAATTTGTGCCAAGAATTCAAAATTCCATCCGAGTTGCCCGTCGAATTACTAAAAGGTTTCGAAAAAGACGTATTGGGCGACAAGCTTTTTGATCTAAGTGACGTCGAAGGTTACGCTTACAATGTAGCTGGAGCGGTCGGCGTGATGATGGCCTATATAATGGGCGTAAAAAATCCGAGCGCCTTAAAAAATGCAGAAGATTTAGGGACCGCAATGCAACTCACCAATATTGCAAGAGACGTAGCCGAAGATTTTGAGCGCGGCCGCATTTATTTGCCAATCGAGTGGCTGAACGCGGCCGGCGTAGCTCCTCAAGAACTTTTGCAGGAGCACAACCGTGAAAAAGTTTTTGCATTAGTGCTTCGTTTGCTCGAACGCGCGGAAGATCTTTATCTTTCAGGTTTACGAGGTCTTAAGTACTTACCTTTTAGAGAAGCACTCGCCGTTGGCATCGCGGCCCGAATTTATCGGGCAATCGGAAGAAAAATTAAACGCAAGGGTAAGCAAGCTTTAGAAAAGAGAACGAGCGTTGGACTTTTAGAAAAGCTTGCCCTGACGCTTGGATCCTTTGCGCATATGAGTGTTGCCTGGCCTGAACGTGTCAGTGAGCAAGTCAGTAATCGTAGAGCAGCGCGGAGGCTTCAATGAGCGCGCCGGCCATGACTCAAGAAAATTCCTTTTTCCAAGACGTTGCTGTTTATGTGAGTCGAGTGAAAGAATTTAACCGTCAAGACTGGTACGTCTATATCACATGGATTGGATTAATGCTGGGTCTCTTGGGTTCAATCAGCTTTTTCTTTTTTATGGGCAGTACTAATGGCGTCGAATTTCCGCTCTACGCTTGGAATATTCCGGTTGGAACTGCAATTTTTGTTTTGGCTATTGCGATCGACACCATTGGACATCGAACTATTTATAAAGAGGCTTTAAAAAAAGGCGAGGCTCTAGTTCATCACATCACAATTGGGGCAGGGATTTCGAGCGTGATTATTTTATGTCTGGGTTACAATCATCCTGAGATCATGAATATTCCAGCCTTGGTGTTGATTTTTCTTAGTGTGGTTTATAGTTTGGTGGATGAAGGAATGCATTGGCACCGCTACTTTACGCACAAATCTGACCGGGTTGAAATGTGGAGCCATTTCTTTATTTTGTTTGGACATCTGATGATGATTTCGGCTTGGTGGTATTGGTTCTATCAAGGCTATCCGGGTGTTAAAGAAACTCTTAAGGTTTTAGCTTGATCAGTTTAAGCCTGGTTTTGTCCTTTTTGGGTCTTTATTTTTTTGTCTTTCGTCTTTGCGTAAAATGGCGGACTTCCATCCCCAATGAACCTCTTTTGATTTATCCTTTTGTTTCAATTATTGTTCCGTGTCGAAATGAACAAGACAATCTGGGCTCGCTTTTAGAAAGTTTAAACTCACTTCGATATCCCTATTACGAAGTGCTTGTTGTGGATGATGAATCAAGCGATGCAACCGTTGAGGTCGCTCGAAGCTTTGAGAAGGTTCAGGTGCTCCCAAGTTTACCAAAACCCCAAGGTTGGGTCGGGAAGTCTTGGGCCTGTCATAGAGGCGCTTTAGCTGCAAAAGGCGACTTCTTACTTTTTACTGATGCAGATACGGTTCACGTGCCCGAATCGCTTCATCAGGCTCTTAACTTTCAACATGCGGTGGGGGCAGAGCTGGTTTCGGCTCCACCCTTTCATGTGGCTCGAAATTTTTTTGAAAAGACTTTGGGGCTTTTTCATTTGCTACCACTCATCGCGACCAACTACAGAGGGGCTCCCAAGCCAGGTCGTCTCTTTGCAATTGGTCAGTATTTGCTTTTCAAAAGAGAGAGCTATTTCGAAAGTGGTGGGCATGAAATCATTAAATCCTCGCTTGTGGATGACCTCGACATCGCAGAGCTTTTTTTAAAAAACCAAAAATTCTACCAAGTCTATCCTCGGACAGATCTTTATCAGGTGCAGATGTACCCAAACTTCATCAGTTTTTGCCGAGGCTGGAAGCGGCTCTTTCGACTGGGTATGAAGAGGTCTTCAATGTGGAGTTTTTTTGAGCTCTTTTTGGTTTTTCATCTGTTTGTTAATTTTAACGCAGCCTTTTGGGCGGGCCTTATCGCCTTAGCTTTTTTACAGCGGCCTCATGGGCACTTTTCGGTGTTAGGTATTTTATTGGCACCTCTTAACGTTATTCTTTTTATCTTGCTCAGTTTGGCTGCTGCGGTCGAATATGTTTTGGACCGAAAGGTGGTTTGGCATGGACGGATTTATCAAGACAGCTAAAGGGTGCCTTTTGCTCTGGGGTTTGCTGTGCTTAACTTTTGAGGCTAGCGCCGAGCCCGCCGTCCTATTTTTAAAAGGCTTTCGTTCGGGCGAGGGACATGCCGCAGTCAGTGTTTTTACCGAACAAAACCGAGAGTCTTTTCCAGGCGAAGTGAGCGGGGCCCTGCAAACCTACTATTTGCCTCTTAAAGGTCAGCTAGAGCTTAAGATCGAGCTAAAGAGTCTGGAGGCGGGGACGTACGCTCTTGCAGTTCTCCACGACGAAGACAGCAACCAAGAGCTTAAAACTTTTCTGGCAATCCCACGGGAAGGCTTTGGCTTTTCAAATAACCCGACAGTTTTGGTGGGGCCGCCTTCTTTTGATCGGGTAAAGCTTAATATTGCGCCTTCGTCACAAGTGACGGTTCAGATTAAATATTTTCTATAACTATTCTGAGACTTTGACAGGGATTCGGCGTTTTGATTGCATCACGCCAATCGCACCAATTTTCGTCCTAAGGGGGATCGGAATGTCAGCAAAGTCTATCGCTATACTTTTGTCTTTGAGTTTTATCTTTTTAAGTTTTGCACCTCGTCCTATGGCGACCGAATCCGTATTTACTTCGACTGTACTTGCGAGCCACGTCAGTACGCCTTGGAGCCTCAATATTTCGGGCCAAACTCTTTACTACACCAGTCGCGAGACCGGACAAATCACCGCAATGGATTTGCGGACGGGTGTATCTGAAGAGCTTGGTCGCCTAAACGTCCGATCCGGTCATGAAGCGGGCCTTCTTGGGATGGCGCTCGACCAAGATTTTGAAAACAATCGTTTAGCTTATGTTTCTTACTCAAGTTCTGTCGGAGAGGACGCAATCAACAGATTGGTGCGAGTGC
>CAZDFM010000318.1:0-4252 GCA_964504465.1 uncultured Pseudobdellovibrionaceae bacterium
GGAAACAAACTATATAAAGGTGAGCCAACTTCGTTTGGATCTGGAAAACTATCGCACAGTTCATCAGTCTAGCGAGATTGATGCAGTTCATGCCTTAATCGCAATTGATACGGAATGGTTCTGGGCGTTGATGGAAAGCTTAATAGACGACGGATACCTTCCGACTGAAAATATTATTGTGATCCGTGATGGTAAGAAAAATGTCGTTAAAGAAGGTAATCGAAGAGTTGCAGCGCTTAAAATTATTCATGGCCAGATCCCGCACAAGCAATTTCAATTACCCTCACAAGTATCGACGAAGCTTTCAAAGCTTGATAAAGGTTGGAAAGCAGCGAACAAAGAGGTTCCTTGTGCTGTCTATGATGTCACCGAATCAGATATTGTAGATAAGATAGTGACCCTAACCCACGGCAAGGGTGAACTTGCAGGTCGGGCAAAGTGGAAGGCCATTGCTCGAGCTCGCCATAGCCGCGATGTAAATAACACGAGTGAACCAGCGTTAGATTTACTCGAGAAATATCTTGAGAGCGGAAAAAATATAACAAATGACCAACGGGAACAATGGGCAGGAGACTACCCCCTGACAGTCTTAGAGGAAGCTATCCGACGTATCGCACCTAGGATTGGTTTTGAATCAATAAGAAAATTGTCTGACTCCTACCCGAGTGTTCCTAATTATAAAACTCAAATAGACAAATTGATTTATGACGTCGGAACTGAAAATCTAGATTTCAAAACGATACGCGACGCAAATTTAGATTTCGCAGTTGATTACAAAGTCCCACCAATAGAGAAGCCCAAGACCACTTCTAAGACCGCAGAGGAAAAGAAGACGACAACTTCAAAGTCCGCTGCGGCTAAAGCCGACCGCACTTCCAAAGAAGATAAAAAGGCGAATGCTTTTGCACTTGGCGACCCACGTTCGGTTATGAAGGCAATAAAGGATTTCAGACCAAAAGGAAATCACCGCGAAAAGTTAGTGACCTTGCTGGAGGAAATGATGAGGCTGAAAATTCCGCTTCATCCCATTTCATTCTGCTTTCTATTGCGAAGTGCTTTCGAAGTATCGGCTAAGGCTTATTCGAAGGATCACGTCGAAATTAAAATGATGAAGAATAATCAGGATCGCCAGCTTGTCGAAGTTTTAAGAGATATTACATCGCATCTCACTGTGAACAAAACTGATAAGGCAAAGCTAAAGGTCCTTCACGGAGCAATGACCCAACTTGCAAAATCCGATGGTATTTTGTCGGTCACTTCTATGAATCAACTAATCCACAATCCTAAATTCAATATTAGCCCAGGCGATATCTGCTCATTGTTCGCAAACGTGTTTCCACTACTCGAAGAAATGAATCAGTAAGAGGTCTAGGTTTTAAAAGCAATTAGGAGTCTCTCTTTTCGAGCAAAAGGAACTCTAAAAAAATGATGCGCGGCCGCCGTTGTTTACATGGTCAGATATGTTCGAAACAATAGTTATGAGTACGCTTTGCTGACATGATGTCAGTTGCTGTTTTAATGAGGAAACTAACCCATGCTTATCGAAAATCTGGAATTACGTAAGAATGTAATTAACGTCGCATCGGTACCCCACAGAAGTCCATTCCGTTACCCAGGCGGTAAAACTTGGTTTGTGCCCACACTTCGCCGTTGGCTAATGAGCATGGAGACAAAACCCGTTAATTTTATTGAACCATTCGCCGGCGGTTCTATTGCGGGTTTAACTGTTGCCTTTGAAAATCTCGCAGAAAAGGTAGTACTCGTCGAACTCGATGAGGATGTTGCGTCCGTTTGGCAAACTATCCTTAGTAAAGACAATTCTAAACTAGCAAAGAAAATTGTAGATTTTGATTTAACGAGAAAGAGCGTCGATGCCATCCTAAGTAGGAATCCTGGCACAACCTTCGATAGAGCGTTCCAGACAATTCTCCGTAATCGAGTGAATCATGCTGGTATTATGGCTCCCGGTGCGGGGCTAGTTAAGAATGGAGAGGCTGGGCGCGGCTTGTCGTCGCGATGGTATCCCGAAACGTTAGCCAAACGAATTATTGATATTCAATCTGTAAAAAGCAAAATCATCTTTAAACATGAATCTGCTTTTGATGTAATCCCAAGCTATATTGATAAAAGTAGTAACGCAATTTTTGTTGATCCTCCGTACACTGCGTCTGGTAAACGAGCTGGTGCACGCCTCTACAGACACTACCAGCTTGATCACAACGAACTATTTAATTTATTTGCGAAGTCGAAAGCTGATTTCTTATTCACTTACGATGACAATCCAGAAGTTAGAGACCTTTCAAACAAAACCAAATTCAAGTCCACACTTATGGCGATGAAAAATTCCCATCACGCGAAGATGACAGAATTACTTATCGGCAAAGATTTATCGTGGCTACAAAGCACTTGATGAAAACACATCCGCTTGCGGAAGTATTTGGATTCAAAGCTGATAACTTTTCGAAGTTAGCGAAAGATCATCGTAGTCAAAAGCTATGCCCTCACAACAATGGTGACGAGTTCTGCACTAAAGATAAAAAGAAATCACCATTAGGTGTTTGCAGTATTTATTATAAAGACCAACCAACCATAATTTGCC
The DNA here is from genome assembly GCA_964504465.1 of uncultured Pseudobdellovibrionaceae bacterium. GTDB lineage: Bacteria > Bdellovibrionota > Bdellovibrionia > Bdellovibrionales > UBA1609 > CAZDFM01. The sequence goes on from CAZDFM010000318.1 coordinate 2,600, forward strand.
CTGTACGCTTTCGCGAGGATTGGAAGATTTGCGAAGATGCTGCCGAATTCTTTTTTGAAAAAGGCGCGATATGGACGCCAGTAACGGAAGTGCGTCTTAAGGACAAAAGCGGCGATGCTGCCGGAAATATCGATATTGTGATCGTACGGCACGACAAAAACAGAAAAATCTTAGATTTCGGTGCGGTAGAGGTTCAAGGCGTTTATGTATCTGGCAATATCCGCCGTCCGTTCGAAAAATATATGGAAGACCCGTCTAAAAACTATTTAATGGATTGGACAACTGAAGAAAATTATCCCTCTCCGGACTACCTTTCTTCGTCACGTAAGCGGCTTATTCCCCAGATTCTTTATAAAGGCCAAATCCTTCATAGCTGGGGGAAGAAGCAGGCAATCGTCATCGATAGGCCGTTTTACGATACTCTACCGCTTATGCCGCAGGCTGACAGAAGCGAGGCTGAGCTTTGCTGGCTTGTATATAAAATGGATGACCATAAAACCCAGGGACGCTATAGAATAGAGCTAGATATAAAACTTCTGACGGGGTTTGAGGCAGCTATGAAAAAAATTGGAAATCCAGAAATTGGCGATGTGTCTGACTTCATTGCTGTCCTTGATAAGAAACTTTCCTCAGTTTTAGACGAACTCCAAATCAAGTATTATGTTTCCTCAATGTCTGAACTTCTTCAAAAAAATAGGGAGATTAAGATTAATCTCCCATTTCCAGAATCTGACGCTTCTTTATAAGCTAACTTTTCCTAGCTTGAACCGTCCCACAAAAACTCCATCTTCATCTACTTCGCCAATTGTTGGATTCGCTATAGTAACCTGTTTATTACGGTCTATTGTCATTTCAAACTGGCCGAACATTGGATCGCGATTGAAGTGCGACATGTGCTTCATGTCATCTTCGAGTTCAGCCAGGTGTTCGAACTCAAACTCAATAGTATAAAGTCCTCTGACATTGAGTCTTTCCGTAATCAGTTCGCATTCAAGGTTTTCGATTACAATATTTTTAGCGATAAAATGCTCTTTTAATGGGAGTGCCTGAACATCCTCTTTGGATTGGCGGAAATATTCGAGCAGCATGGTGCCAACCACATGATCCAAAAAAAATGAGTTCTCACAAACTATTTGAATCGCCTCTGCGGGCTGACGGAATTGCTCGAAAACATCGAACATTTCTGGAAAGGACATTTTGTTGTTTTGAACGAACGGAACTGCCAGCTCTAATTTTCTCGCCATCTCCTTTTCTGAGGATAGCCTTCTTAATAACGATTCAATTGCCGACTTAGATTCTGGCTGTTGATTGGATTCCCACTCATTTAGAAAGTGTCTGTAATTCGTGAATCCATTTTGGACAGCCGTTTCTTCGAGAGCTTGATGCCAGCTAATGGATTTTGCCTTTTTTAGCTGCCTAGCTTTTTGCTTGAGAAACGTTGGAGTGATCAGGGGCTTCTTCATATAACCTCACATAGCCGCTCACCAACGTGTTGTCGCCTGCCCCAATACATTCGTGAACGATGTTTAGTTATTATGAATAGTGAACATGAGTTCAATGACAGTGCTCGAAGGCAAGCTTTGGTGCGCAGGCGCAAGGTCTCTGTCCAACCTGAATACATAGGTATCTATAGCACAAACAACTGTCAAATGG
>CAZDFM010000319.1:0-2541 GCA_964504465.1 uncultured Pseudobdellovibrionaceae bacterium
CATTTAGCCGTAGTGAGTAACCCTGATGAAGGAAGTCGCTTTCAGATCTTACTCCCATCGGTTTCCACAGATACCGAAGTATTTTCCATTAAAGAGAATTCAAGAACGAAATCTACGGAGTCATTCGGCGTTCTAGTTTGTGACGATGAATTGTTGCTTCGCGAATTAATTTCGAGTTCATTTGAAGAGAAAGGTTTTCATGTCTGGCAAGCCAAAGACGGTCTTGAAGGAATTGAAGTCTTCAAACAAAACAAGGACGAGATCGACTTAATTGTTACAGATTTAACTATGCCAAAAGCTAGCGGAGCTGACCTTATTTTGGCAGCTCAAGATCTGAAACCCGAAATTAAAAGTGTAATTATGACGGGTTTCTCGAAACCAAATTTGTCTGCGAAGCTAAACGGTCAAGCTTTGATGGTCATCAGTAAACCATTTTCAATGAATGAACTTATTAAAATTTCGTCTGCAGTGGTAAAAAAACCAAAGCAATGATTTAGGCATTTGGCCTTAGTTTTCTAATTAAAGCGCGATTTCCCACGGCCCAGATAAGATCTCCTGGTGCCAAAATCATGGCTGAATCTGGACTGAGAATTCGCTGTCCATTTCGTTCGATTCCCACAATTAGTCCACTAATACTTTCTCTAAGACCACAGGTTCGAATGGGCTTGCCGACAAATTCTGAATTTTCATTAAGAAATAGGGGCTCTAATCCGAAAACGTCAGTCTCGAAGTGCGACTCATTTACTGCTTCAACTTCAATCACCTTTTTGGCTCCGTCTAATTGCTCATCGTTACCAATTAAAAAGATTCGATCGTAGGGTAATAATAGGTCTTCGCGACCTGGCGCCAAAATTCGCCGATTGCCACGTTCGATCATGGCCACTGTGACTCCGAAGCGCTCCTTGAGCTGAGACGTGATCAAAGTTTTTGCGATAAGGTTTGAGTGTGGAGATAAGGTAAACTCTGCGAGTGCTGCATCCCAGGGTGCAAGTGCAGCTTTAGATGGCTTCGAGTCTTCTCGTTCATTTAAGTTCGAGATAAACCGATTCTCAAAGGCTCTATAGAAAGGTTCCACATACCGGCTTAAAAATATAACTAATAAAACAAGCAATAAGAGTACAAGTCCCGAAACAGCTACCGCCGAGAAAAATTGGCTCACGACAAATCCCACTAAAAAGATCGCAATAAAAATCCGAACCAAACTCACTCCAAACTGAAGTGACGAGAGTCGTTCAATAGTAACCGAGCTTTTTAATAAATTCTGCGATGGAGCACTGAATACAATTGCCCAAATAAAAGGAGAGCAAAATATTAAAACCATTAAGCCTACAAGAATCGTGAGAAATGGCAGCGTCGGAAAGTACTCTTCAATTTGCGGCAGCAGAAACTGTTTAGTTCCTGATGCGAGTGCCACCACAACAACACCATTCGTGATCACTTTCAAACCGTAGGCTTTAAAGAGCAGCGAAAAAATATTTTCAACCGAACGGTCAGAAAGTGTTGCGCTGTAGCTCTCGAGCCGAGCGGCAAGCCCTTTTGGAATTCGGGCATCGAGCCAATGATAGAATGAAGTTGAATTTTTAATCATATAAGGTGTCGTAAAAGTTGTGATGGCCGAAACCGAGACGGCAATTGGATATAAAAAGTCGCTCGTCACTTGAAGGGTGAGGCCCAGAGTTGCAATAATAAATGAGAACTCTCCAATTTGCGCTAAACTCATTCCCGCTTGCACGGAATGCTTTAACGGTGCTCCAGAGAGTAAAGCACCCGTAGCCGTACTTAAGAATTTTCCCGCGACCGTAAATAGGGTGACGACGAGGACGACCTTCCAATGTTCTATGATAACTGCCGGATTAAATAACATTCCCACCGAAACAAAAAATATCGCAGCAAACAAATCGCGTACCGGGATCAAAAGCGTTTCGATTCTTTTACCGTCGCGCGTTTCAGCGAGGATTGAACCCATAACAAATGCGCCGAGCGCGGGTGAAAAACCGACTTTTGTGGCAATGATCACCATTAATAGGCAAAGCCCGATCGAGACGATCAAACCGGTTTCGTCAGTCAGCAAATGGCGAATTTTGCTAAGAACGACTGGGATCACATAAATTCCAACGATAAACCAAAGGATCAGAAAGAAACCGAGTCGGATCGTCGAAGACATCAGCTCGCCGCCCGAAAGTGTTTGCGTCACCGCGACCGTTGAAAGCAAAACTAGTAACAAAATTGCAAAAAGATCCTCAACAATAAGCACGCCGAACACGAGAGAAACAAACTTGCGCGTTTTTAGACCAAGCTCGTCAAATGCCCTAACTATAATAGTCGTAGAGGAGATAGAAAGAATACCACCGAGAAAAAGGCTGTCCATCTTTGACCAGCCGAACAATTGCCCCGCTAGGTATCCGAGCCCCAGCATCATGACCACTTCAAAAAATGCCGTGATCGACGCGCTCTTACCTACCCGTGCAAGTTTTTTAAAACTGAACTCTAACCCAAGGCCGAAGAGCAGAAAGATAACTCCAATTTCTGCCCAAATTTTAA
>CAZDFM010000319.1:2551-4242 GCA_964504465.1 uncultured Pseudobdellovibrionaceae bacterium
GCCCTCAGAGATGTTGGGTGTAATCGAAACATAAGGGCCGACAAGGACTCCGGCGATGATGTAACCCAAAACGACGGGCTGTTTTAAAAACCGAAACACCACAGTCACAGCTGCGGCCGTGATGAGGATGACTCCAAGATCAGAAATGAGTTCGGGTAAATGAATCAAAGGGTCTCCGCAAGTTGCAACGTCTTGAGTTCATTCCGAAATTAAGTAAATAACCCTATCTTATGAAGTCCGTTCCCAGCAACTGTTTCAGAAGTTCATGTTTGTCAAATATCACGTGCTTAAGCTTTGACAACCTCCAGGTCCGAAGGTTAAATGATCGCCTCATTACAATAACTTATAACCTCCAAAACTTATACAAAGAGGCCTAACCCATGAGACTAATCAGCGCGAAAGTAAGTGGATTTATCTACTTATTGTCTTTGTTCCTGAGCCCAGCGGCTTGGGGTAGCGAAGCAGACCTAGTACTACCCAATTTAGATATTTCGTTTCCAATGTTGGGCGATGTATCTGGGACAACCCTTCTTGCCCTCGGTATCGGGGTTTCAGTTCTTGGGATCATTTTCGGTCTCGTGGAATTCATGCGGATCAAAAAACTTCCAGCTCACAAGTCGATGCTTGAAGTTTCTCATTTGATCTATGAGACATGCAAAACCTATATGCTTCAACAGGGTAAACTTCTTATCCTCCTCGAAGTATTTATTGGCGCATGTATCCTTTATTACTTTGGATTCTTACTAGAGTTCGAAGCCGGCAGAGTGGCTTTGATTCTTGGTTGGTCCATCATGGGGATTCTTGGCTCTTACGGTGTGGCGTGGTTTGGTATTCGTTTAAATACTTATGCAAACAGCCGAACTTCATTTGCCGCTCTTCGCAACAAACCTTACTCAGTTATGGATATCCCTCTTCGTGCAGGTATGTCGATTGGTGTGGTTTTAATCTGCGTTGAATTGATTTTGATGCTTGTCATCTTGTTACTTGTTCCTGCTGAAGCAGCTGGTGCATGTTTTATCGGTTTTGCGATCGGTGAATCTTTAGGAGCTTCTGCTCTTCGCGTTTGCGGTGGTATCTTTACTAAGATCGCGGATATCGGTTCTGATTTGATGAAGATCGTCTTCAAAATTAAAGAAGATGATGCTCGTAACCCAGGCGTTATCGCTGACTGTGTTGGTGACAACGCGGGCGACTCAGTTGGGCCAACAGCAGATGGATTCGAAACCTACGGTGTAACGGGCGTTGCTCTTATCACCTTCATTATCTTAGCCGTTGGAATGCAAATGCTTCCTGACGGAACACACTCTCTAAAAGAAGGCGGAGTTCTTCTTCAAGGTCAGTTTATCGTTTGGATCTTTGTGATGAGAATCTTGATGGTTCTTACTTCTATCGGTTCTTACTGGGTAAACGGTGCTGTTTGCAAAGCTAAGTACGCTAAAAAAGATCATTTCGATTTCGAAATTCCTTTAACTTCGCTTGTATGGGTAACTTCTATCCTTTCAATCGTAGTAACTTATATCGTTTCTTACTTCATGCTCGGAACTCTGGAAAACGGCCTTTGGTGGAAACTTTCGACAATCATTTCTTGCGGAACTATCGCTGCAGCTGTGATTCCTGAAGTTACTAAAATCTTCACAAGCTCTAAATCGCTTCACGTAAAAGAAGTGGTTCAAGCGTCTCGTGAAGGTGGA
>CAZDFM010000320.1:0-4228 GCA_964504465.1 uncultured Pseudobdellovibrionaceae bacterium
CACATTACCTCGGTAAGAGAGTCCGTCAGCATCAAAGGCAAATTTGTGATCTCCAGTTAAGAACTGAAGCTGAAGTGCAAAGCGGAGATCAAAAAAGTAACTTAAGAATAAACCAAAGGCGATCGAGTCGGTGTAAATGTCACCAAGAGTTTCTGTAAATGATCTCGCACCACCGATAAAACCAAGAGTAAAAAAGCGTCCGTTTCGAAAGAAATTAATATCCGCTTCTTCTTCGGCTGATTCTTCAAATTCAGAGTAATCTGCAAACGGGTCGTAGGCATCTTCGCCTTCAAACTGACTGATCAGCACTCCGGGATAATGAAGTTGGTTTTGTGACTGAAACTCGCCAGAAATTAAAGTTGAGGACTGCGCAAAAGCACTAAGAGGTGATGAGCCGATCAAGAGGCACAAGACACTGACTTTTAAGAATTTAAGCGATGGCAAAATGCCCCCTTTTGAACGAATTCGCCTCATCTCTATAATAGAGTAAAACGAATCGGTCTCGCATTCCAAAAATGATTCATATCTGTTTTAGAATGAGACACCAAACTCATCATATTCTCTACCATAGCGCGTGTCTTGTTCTATAGGCAGGTGTCTTGTTTTGATACAGGGCAAAGGTCGAGCTAGAGGGTCACTGGGCCCGAGATTTCTTTTGGTCAAGTATGAGCCTTGCAACTAGAATAGGGTTATGACCCCGCTATCCCAAGCTTGTTTTATTAAATTATCAAAAATGCTGGTCAGGCTCGGCGTACTCGTGGGGCTCTCAGTTTTTGTTCCTCAGGCTTTTTCTCAAGGGAAGATGGCAAAGAAATCAAACTCCGCGGCACTTAAAAAAGACGAACTCATCGTGGGTGGATTCTTAGTAAAGAGCTCTGACAAGCGATATGTGATCGTGGACTCTGGGTCGACAATTTACTATTTGAAACGCCAAGAAAGTTTTTTAAAGAACCAGCTTGAGTTTCGAAAGCCAGAGAAAACGTGGCTTAATCTTCGAGTGAAAAAAGAAGATATCGTAAAGCAACTTCCTTCGAAATCGAAAAAATTCGCGGAGGAAGCCATTTGAAGATTCTTATTTTAAATGCGATCATTTTTGGATCCCTTCAAGTTTTGGCTCAAACGCCAGCTACGCCTGAAACTCCGCCTATCGAAGCTCCAGCTACGATTCCAACGCCTACCGTGACCTGTACTACTGAGCAAGTGATGTCCGAAAACGGGGTTTGTGTTCCAAAGCAAGAGGCTATGGCTGTTACACCTACTGGTAACCCGGTTCAGAGTGGTATGACGGGGATGATTCAGGATTCTCCGATGTATCCTCAGCAGCCCTGCGGCTTAGAAAAGTTCACTGAAGCGGCTCAAATAAATGAAGTACAAGTTCCCGCAACCAAACAGCGCTGCGAAGCCGATGGGCTCAGCGATACCGACACCGCTGCCGAAATGCGAGGCTACAAATTGACTTGGGGAGGCGGCGCCTATTCGTCTGACATTCTGCCTTTAAACGTAAAGTCGAGTGTGGGCATCGCGAATTCAATCGAACTTTCGTATTATAAAGCAGGGCACCACGATCCAAAAATGACTCAGGTCTATCCCGCCGATGCTCAACGCTGCGACACCACTTCGGTAAATGGGACGGCCAAAGAGTATGTGTGCCCCCGGAAGAGAACTTTTTACTGTGACAAGGGTCAGATGATGCTGCGAGATCCTAAAGGAAATGGATGGCCGGTTGAGATGACGCCTTTGACGGCTGAAGAAGTCTCCAGCAAGATGGCTAAAGACAACGTCGCTCCTACTGTCGATTCTGGGATGAGCGCCTCCTGCTACATTTGCGGGCAAATACCCCCTTTTAGCAATGTGCCTTGGCTCGCTCCCGCGACTTCGCCTACAGCACCTGCGACACCGGCAGCTGGTGAAGGCACCACTCCGGCTTCAAGCGTAACCCCTTAATTATTCCCATAATCTGCATTGTTTCTCCTCTGTTCTTTTGGTAGATCATGGACATCCCTTTGATCCATATCGCGAGGAGATTTCATTGGCCATCGACTATAAAAAGTCCGGGGTAGATATAGAAGCCGGCGATGCGCTTGTTGAATGGCTGAAATCGCAAAAACCTAAAGCTTGGCCTCATCAAGAACGACTGATCTCAGGAATCGGCGGATTTGCAGGATTATTCCAAGCTGTATTTCCCGATATGAAAGAGCCCTGTCTTGTGGCTTGCACCGATGGTGTGGGAACTAAAGTGAAGCTCGCAACCGAATTTAAATCTTATAAAGGTGTCGCTCAAGATTTAGTCGCTATGTGTGTAAACGACATGATCTGCTCAGGCGCACAGCCTTTGTTTTTTCTCGATTACTACGCAAGCGGAAAATTAGATCTCGAAGCTGCTAAAGAATTCTTAGGCGGAATTCAAACCGCCTGTATTGAATCCGAGTGCGCTCTACTTGGCGGAGAAACTGCCGAAATGCCCGGGGTCTATCAGGGTGGGGATTTTGATTGCGCCGGCTTTTCAGTTGGTGTGGTCGACCGTGCTCAAACTTGGGGAGCCCACAAAGTCAAAGTTGGCGATAAAATTTTAGCCCTTGCTTCAAGTGGCTGCCATTCAAACGGTTACTCTCTTCTTCGAAAAGTTTTTGAAAAAGATTTGAGTGACTGGTCAAAAGAACTTCTGACGCCAACAAAACTTTATGTCAAAGCCGCTCGAAAGTTGCGCCAAGAAAAAATCGATGTACACGCTATGGCCAATATTACCGGTGGCGGGATGGACAACATTCCTCGTGTGCTTCCTGAAAACACCGAAGCTCGCTTAAAAACTTGGGCATGGCCTCAAATCTTTCAAGAAGTTCAAAAGCGCTCCGAGATGTCCACCGCTGATATGCTGATCACCCTTAACTGCGGTGTAGGTATGGTGCTCGTGCTTCCAGAGAGCGAAGTTACAAAAACTCAAAGTATTTTAGAATCAGAATCCGTAAAAAGTTTTTTAATCGGAGAAGTGGCTTCCTCAAAAGGGGAAGCAAGTTGGTCAATTAGTTAACCCGTCAACAAAGGGAATACAGTTTGGAATCCTCAGCCATAGATGTCGTCGTAGCCTCCGCCTTTGGCCGCGGCAACTGGCTGGCCGTCGAACTTGTTGAAAAAGGCTTAAGCGTTGCACTCATCGATGTATCTGAAAGTCTCGGACGCTGGGCGCCTGAGGATTGGGAAGGACCATTCGGATTATTTCAATCCGAAAAACTTTCGGCTAGCCAGCAAACAAGGCTCACTTTTGAAGACTACTCCGATGCAATTGCCGACGGCTTTGTAGTTTGGGGCGCAGAAGGTCCAATTGATTTCAAAGGACCGCTTTCAAATTATTGGCTCGGACAAAGTTCTCCGCTCTCAAATGTCCACAGGCACCTTTCAAACTGGGATAATTTTAAAAATAACTCCGAGAAAAAACAGGCCATCGACTCGGTCATGCGAATGCCGTTTTCTGAAAGCTGGCTCATTCATCTCTCGCACCAGCTTGCGAGCAATGTGTTTCAAGAAAATGCCGATGGCGTCATGTACGGCGACCCTCTTCCACTTTTTAGCAACTATGCGGTGAGGCGGGTTTCGCGCCGAGGTTATCAAAAGGGTCTAGATTGGTGCCGCGACAAAGGGGTTAAAGTCTATAGCTCGGCCCAGATCGCCGATCTTTTAGCTGATGGAAAATTCTGGAAGGGTATTGAGGTTAGAAGCGAATGGTCGGGAGCCTTGCTTGCACAAAATCTCGTGTGGAGTTTGTCTTCGCAAGAAACCGAAAAGCTTTCGCTTCGCTTAAGTGAGTTTTTGTTTCCCAAAGGAATTCTAAAACCGGCGTGGGTTTGGGTGCGCTACCGTTTGCGTATGGACTTAGGCGAGTACCGCAATACGATTCCTTTAAAGTTTGTTTTAATCGAAGATCCAGCTTTAACTTGGAGCCATCAAAATTTTGCGCTCGTTCAGCGAACAGTTAAAGAAGAAGACTTTGATTGCTGGATACGAATCCCTGCGCACTCAAGGTTTCACCGTGCTTATTTAGATGAGCGCGCGCACGAACTGGTTGCCTTATTTGAAAAGAAGATTCCGTTTACTCGTCCCCAGGTTCTCGATATGCCGCAAGATTATATGTACGAATACGATGATCTGGGGCCGTCGCTTTATCCGGTTTTTAACAAAGATGAAATTAAGAAATTTCGGACGACCGATTTAAAAGGCATTTACTTTGATGGTC
>CAZDFM010000321.1:0-4225 GCA_964504465.1 uncultured Pseudobdellovibrionaceae bacterium
GAAGCCGACAACGAAGACCGAAGAAAAATATTTGATATTGATCTCTTGGCAAATCGGGTCTTGCTTGCAACCGACTGGATCAAACAAAGTGCTGAACTTAAAAACTTACCCTTAAATTATTTTGGTGCAAGCACTGGAGCGGCTGCAGCCCTTCAAGCCGCAGCCCGAAGCGATTATCCTATTCACTCTGTCATAAGCCGAGGCGGTCGCCCCGACTTAGCAGGGCCTTTTTTATTTCGGGTGAAAGCCCCCACACTTTTAATAGTGGGAGGTGATGACGGAATCGTGATCGACCTTAACAAAGAAGCCTTTGAAAAGCTCCTCACCGAAAAAGCTCTTGAGATTATCCCAGGTGCCGGTCACTTATTTGAAGAGCCCGGAACACTTGATCAGGTCGCAAGTTTTGCCACTCAGTGGCTGACTCACCATACAAAAATTCTGCTTCAAGACCCTATAAATTGTTTGCCAGAGCAACCCTACTCTCGCTCTTGACCTTTTTAGGCAAATAGCGCCCAATTAACAGATGAAATATTTAATCTGTTTTGTGTTATTCGCGTTTTCAATGAGTAGCGCCGCCAAAAGCATCACGATTAAAATCAGTGATGACGACAACTCGTCAGCTTCGTGGCATTGCAAAATTAAAGTTTTCACTGACGAATTTGAAGCCTTCGGTGATTCAAAAACCGAAGCCACTTACCGCACACAAAAAAAGTGTCAGGCTAAAAATCACGAGATGCACTGTAAAGACGTCACCTGCGAAGGAGATGGCGAAGCTCACGCCTCAAACGAAGGCTGGATTTGTAAACTCAATCCTTTTACAAAATCCTACGAAGTTTTTCACGAATCAAAAACGATCGCAAAAGCCAAAGTCATGAAAAAATGCAAACAAGATAACAACGAAATGCATTGTGATGAGCCGGACTGCACTCAACAAGAATAATTCTTTAGCTTAATGTCCCGGCTGATCTGAGACCTGAAAAATCACAAGCTTTTGGTGAATGGCTTCAAGGCTCTGACGTAGAGAATCCGCACTTTGTTCGACCAGCTTCATTTTTGATGACTGCGCATCTTTACGAAGTTCAGTGGCTTTTTCAATTAATCCTGTGAGCTGAAGATCAACTTCGCTTAGCTTCATTTCGATTTTTGCGCGGTCTTCGGGAGTTACGGTTTCGCCTTCTTGAGGCCGGATCACTCCTAAAGATTGAGTCAAAGTTCTAACCGCATCGCCGAGCTGTTGAAGTTCACTCATTTTTGCTTGAACTTGTTCTTCGCGAACGCGAAGCACTTCGGCTTTTTCTGAAACCTTTTGCGCCATGCTTTCAGCTTTTGCGCGAGCTTCGTTTAAAGCAGTTGCGAACAATACAATCTCACTTGAAACACCTTCGCCCGCTTTTGAGAAAAGCTCCATGTGGCGTTTAACTTGGTCAAAATCGAAGTCAGTTTCCATACGAAGACTTTCAATTTTTTCGCCTAGCCTTTGAAGGTCGGCAAAATGACCATCTAAGGTAAGGACCGAAGTAACGAGCTGCGACTGTGATTTTTTAATTTGTTCAGGCATGAGCCTCTTATGGCATCTGCTCACCAATGAGGCAAATGAATATTTAAACCTTTAAGGAAAGTTTACTGTCCCCTCTCCGCACAGCCCATGTTAAATTTTACCTACTGGTTTAAAAAACGCTCATGACCAAAGGGTAATGAAATGATTCGTCTGATCCTTTCTTTATTTCTAATACTAGGCTGCTCGACTTTAAAAAAACCTGCGACAAGCATTGCCGCAAGTGACCCTTCGGTTCTTTACGCCGAACTGTTTGAAGCGGTACAGCTTCAGGGGATTTTTCCAGATTCGAAGTACTTTGTGGATTTGGTCCCGGTTCGTGATCCGGCTTTTATCTTAAGAGATTACCGTCACGAAAGGCCCCAAAGTAGGGAACAACTTCGAGCCTTTGTCGAACGAAACTTCAGCCTTCCCCCCTCGACCGTCACAAGTTTTGAAAGCCGAAAAGATGAGGACATCAATGCGCATATCAAACGGCTATGGCCCGCGCTTCGCCGTGAACCGACCGGCGAAATCCCAGAAGCTTCATCATTGATTGCGCTCCCTCATGCTTATGTCGTTCCGGGTGGAAGGTTTCGAGAGATCTATTATTGGGATTCTTATTTCACAATGCTTGGGCTACTGATTGATAACGAAGAAGAACTTTTTCAAGGGATGGTTCGTAACTTTGCACATCTAATTGAAACAGTCGGCCACGTTCCAAATGGAAACCGCGATTATTATCGTGGAAGATCACAGCCTCCGTTTTTTGGTTTAATGGTGAATTTATGGAAGCGCAAATACGGCGCTGACTCGGCACGAGAGTTTTTACCTGCACTTAAAAAAGAACACGCCTATTGGATGAACACTTCACGTGCGGTTGAACTTGCACCCGGTGAAACCTTAAACCGCTACTGGGACGAATACCCAGCTCCCCGCCCCGAAGCTTACAAAGAAGACGTAAAACTTGCAGAAGCGGCAGCACCTCGAGATGCTAAAACCGTTTACCGAAACCTAAGAGCTGCGGCTGAGTCGGGCTGGGATTTTAGTACAAGATGGTTTGAAGACGGCAAAAACTTTTCAAGCATTAAAACGACTTCGTTTATTCCGGTTGATTTAAACTCACTCCTTTATGCACTCGAGGTTGAAATCGCCCAGCTCTCACCCGACACAAAAGAAGCCGAGCAGTTTCGTGAACTTTCAAAAACAAGACGAAAGCTGATCCACGAATACCTATGGAACGGCAAAGCCTTTGTTGATTACAATCTCGAAACTAAAAATCAAAGCACTGAACTTACAGTTGCGATGGTGGTGCCGCTATTTACAGGAGTCGCAACTCCCGCTCAGGCGCGGTCAACAAATCAGTTGCTGCAAAAACAATTCTTAAAATCAGGTGGCCTTGTGACCACACTTAAAGAAAGTGGTCAGCAGTGGGACGCTCCTAATGGCTGGGCCCCACATCAGTGGATGGGATATCTTGGAGCGCTTTGCTATGGTGATAAAAAACTATCTGATAGCATTCGTAGCCGCTGGATGAAACTCAATGAGAAGGTCTATATCTCAACCGGTAAACTCATGGAAAAATACGACGTCGTACATGCTGATGCAAAAGCCGGTGGCGGAGAATACCCAAATCAAGATGGCTTTGGTTGGACAAACGGCGTCTACCGCGCTCTTGAAGTGCAATCGCCGCTGCTTGAAATATGTCCCAAAGAAAAATAAAGAAAAACGGTGACTACTTTTGACCGCTTAGTTCAATCGAATCCAGCGCACAAGTGCTGGTAAAGCTTGCGTCGGTTGCAAGAAAGGCTTTTACGAAAAACTCTCCGGCCCCAAGGCTTAAAAGGCTCGTAATGGTTAAATCACTCATGACGTTGGTGTGAGAGCTCGAAGAGGCCTGTGCCCATTTTGTTCCGGTCCAATACTTCCAGTTAGTACCGTCATTTGAGAGCTGAATACTTGTGCAACTGCTCGCTTCGCTAATGAGCACTTCTTTGAGGCTCGTAAGGCTGTAGGACTCCTTGGTCTGAACTGAGGGTTTGCCCGCATAATACCGACCGACAGGCGCAACCGACACTTCTTTTACGTCTGGCATACAAGCGGTTGTGCAAGCTTGGTTTGCAAAAGACTCCATCAAAATTCGATATTGAAAATATCTACGAGCTGCGGGACGGACACTCGCTTTAAAGTTTGAGTATAAAATACTTAAAGGGCCAGCTTTAGCCGTGCCTGTTGGAAGTCCCGAAGCGGTGTCGATTGCCGTGTTATTTTGAACCTCTGAGTACGTCGAAGTGGGGCTGTCTGAAGAACCTTTCCAAAGGTCGGTCGCATCGTTACAGGGATTTGTGGCACATGATCTTACTTGGTAGCTCACGCGGTTTGCGCCTCTGCGGTAAAGCTCTAAAACTTCTGCGGGTGTTAAGGCGCGCTTCCAAAGTGCGACTTCGTCAATGCTCCCTCTAAAATAACTATGTAAGCAGTCACCACCACCCGACAGGGCGCCGATACAAACGGCGTCCGTAGTGTCAGCTAAAGTTTTGGTACGGAGATCACTCGCAACTTCTTTTCCGTCGATATAAAGATAAATATGAGTCGCATCTAACACTCCTACAATATGATGCCAATCTCCATCATCGGGATAAACGAAGCTCGCATAATCGTAACCGTTATTTGTTCCGTCTCCGGCCAAGA
>CAZDFM010000322.1:0-1595 GCA_964504465.1 uncultured Pseudobdellovibrionaceae bacterium
GTTGCGTGGCTGAGGGTTAGAATAAAAAAATGCAGAACCAAGATAGACGCCTCCTTGTAGTCGACGACGATGAAAATACTCTCACTGTAGTACGTGAGGCTTTGGTCCAGGAGGGCTATTCGGTCGAGACTGCGACCTCTGCAAAAGAAGGTCTCGAACTCATAAAAAGAATTCGTCCGCATTTAGTTATTAGCGATCACGATATGCCTGAGCTCAATGGACTCGAAATGCTGAAGAAACTCCGGCAAGAACAAAACTATGTGACACTTATTTTTATGTCGGGCCGAAGTGACTCACAACTTGTCTCGCTTGCCCTTAAGACGGGTGCCGATGATTTTATTCGAAAGCCTTTTCGTTTTGATGAATTCCTAGCACGTGTTGAGGCCGCACTTCGAAATAACGACATTCATAAAGAACTCAGAGAAGCGAACGAAAAACTTCAAGAGATGGTCGAGCGCGATTATTTAACAGGTTTGTTTAATATGCGCTCCATGTACGAACGAATCGATTTTGAATTAAAAAGAGCGAAACGTTTTAAACGCAATATGTCTGCGGTGATGCTCGACATGGATCATTTTAAATCTGTAAACGACACCAATGATCATTTGTTTGGAAGTTTTGTGCTGAAAGAAGTGGGCGAGATTATTCGAAATACCATTCGAGAAGTCGACTTTGCAGCCCGCTATGGTGGAGACGAATTTTTAATTGTTCTGACCGAAACCAATGAAAACGGCACTCGTATTTTTTGTGAACGTCTGCAAATGAATATTAAGGCTCACACTTTTGATGACGGTAAAAATAAAATCCGTCTGACGGTTTCAATTGGCTACGCCACTATCACTGGCCAGACCGAACTCGACGCTCGTCAATTGGTTCGCGAAGCAGATCACGCCCTTTACCGAGCGAAAACCGCAGGCCGCGACCGCGTTTCAAATTAGATATCTGTTACCGCAACGCGGGTGACTTGTTAAATCCAATGCCTTCATGCGGAGTATAGCCAAGGCTTAAGAACGTGGTGAAGTCTCCTCCTGCACGCTTATCAAAGCCGTAATAAAGCCCAAAGGTAATGTCTAAAGGCAAATGGTAGGCGGCCGTCGTATTGAGTCTAAATTCTAAGCCTGAAGACCAATAAGAATCTTCGATTTTGGACAGCCTGTACGCATCAACCTGGTAATTGTAAATGGCACCATCAACACTCACACCGTCGGTGAAAATGGCGGCATCGAGAGAATTAAAAAACCATGGAAACAAACCAGGGCCTTTAAAAATATCAGCAACTGGAAAAGTGTACTCGACGTTGACGTTAGCAAGACTTCGGCCAGTAAAAGCTCCTGAAGGATAACCGCGCATGAGGTAAGGGCTGTTGATGAGGCTTGCTAAATAATTTCCGCCGATAGTTTTGTCACCAAGAGCAATGACGTCACGGTTCAAATTCATCTCGGGTGCGTGTGAACCTTTTACTTGAGTCAATAAGGAGTGACGAACTGGAAGCCAGGCTTTAAATCGGTGAGCGAGACTTAGTTCATATTTATTGTAAGAGGTGAGTTTGCCGCCACTAAGATAATGGGTGAATTCAAGCTTTACTAGGTTTCCGT
>CAZDFM010000322.1:1605-4223 GCA_964504465.1 uncultured Pseudobdellovibrionaceae bacterium
GCATAAAGGCCCGAGCCCGCGTCTTGTTCGAAGTCGGCGTAATTCAGTCCGAGCCCTACACCTTGGCGGTAGATTGTTCGCGTAGTGCTGACCGTTGCGGTGTTAACGGGGACTTCGGTTTCGGCATTCGTTCCATAAACTTGGCTGTGAAACTTTTCGCTTAATCCAGGAATATAATGATTAAAACCCAATGATTGAAAGCGCTGGGTCACGGTTAAGTCGCTGCTTCCGAGGTAATCCTGAAATTCGCTTGCGGTAAGCTGAATCCCGACAGGAGTGCTTTGATTGAGGTAAGAAGCTCCGTAGCTGCCTTTTTTAGTCACTGTATCGTAGCCACCTTGAAGAGCGTAGGCATTGGTGCCCGCAGGATCTTGAGTGGTGGTCGAGCCTTGAAAAAGCATTCCGCCTTCAACCGGATACACAAAGGGAATCCAGTAACGAGGAAGCATATATTTAAGAGGCCAGTAAGATCTTTCTTCGGCCTGTACCTCTTCAACAACTAAATGCTGAGCCTGCCAGTCTTTTGCGGGGCTTATCAAGGGCTCAATCATAGGAGGATTCAGGTAACGGGGCTTTGCAGTCACAAAAAGTTTTGGACCTTGAGAGGTCAGCCGAGATGTCCAAAGCTCTAAAGTTTTCGGATCAAGATCTGCGTTTAAAATTGAAGTCGTGGTGTTTGAAAGCGGTTTAGCGTCAGTTAAATCTTTATTTGCCAAATACAAATTGCTCGTTCCGTTTTGAGTGCTTGTAAAGATGAGACCTCGAGGCGTCATCTTGGCTTGTCCCGCTTCAGGGAATTTTTCAAAAAAAGGTTCAGGCAGCTGCCTCGTATCACTTGCGCTCTTAGTATCTGAGTCAGTTAAATACGACCCATTTAATGAGAGCCGATAAAGTCCCTGACTTCCTTGTCTTGAACGAAGACTTACGATCACAGAGTCTGAAGTTAAAAAAGCTGGGCGACTCAGACGTACAAATAACGGAGGCGAAAAAATCACGCGTGACTGTCGAGTTGTCAAATCAAACACCTTAAGCTCAGTGCGAGAGCCCTCGGCACGAATGTACGCTATAGCTTTTCCATCGGGCGAAATTGCGACGTCAGAAGTTCTCTCACCCTTTGTGAGCCGGTCCGTCTTTTTAGTCTCGAGATTGTAATGGTAGAGATCACGAAAATAATAGTGTCGGTCCCACGTGGCGATTTGATCGAAAACAAATGATTTTGAATCCGGTAGCCAAGCGGCCCCCGTTGAGCCGCGAATTCTAAAAAGCGGTTTTGCTTCTACTTTATTAAAACTCTCAGAGGCTGAGTTTTTTTCGGCATACCAAATAAATCCGCCTTCATACGGCTGAGAAGATAGAAACACGAGTTTTTTTGCATCTGGTGAAACTCTTGGCGTGTGTTGATTTAAACTTTTGTGCTCGGACTTTCGGGCAGGATCTTGAGAAGCAGTACGTATGTTTTTAATTTGCGCTTCTGCGGTACTTCGAACCTGTGCGTACATGCGGTTTAAGGCCTCTGGATAATTAACTCCCAAGATATCTTCTAAAGGACCGTTGAGCAAAAAAGGAAGGCGTCTTGAGTAACGTTGATGAAGCTGATCGACTGCGCCTACACCTTTTTCGTCTGTGATGTATTTCCACAAAAGTGATCCGAAGAGATAAGGACGTGAACCGTAAGGGTAGGTCGGAATCCCTGACTCGTTGATGCGGTCGATAGTTTCAGTCCCAAGGCGTCCGTCTTCAACGAGCGCACGAAGGCTCGCCGATGTCTGAGGGTTTCGAAGGCGACCGTGAAGCGTAAAGCGAGATTCCATCTCGACTGCAACCCCTTCAAGATACCAGCGAGGCAGAATCGCGTTGGGCCGAATCACTGTACCGAAGATCCATCTTAGCGGAGTATAAAAACCATGTGAGGGCTTCATGCTAAGTATATGGGTGAACTCGTGCATGATAAGTTCAAGAGCCCAGTCATCGTAAGATGACAGGTCGCTTAGTGAGTCCGGCATCACGGGGTAAACCACAATTGAAGGGTAGGGCAGATAAGACGCAAAGCCATTGGATTGGTCGGTTTGGTCCGCTACTAAAATAATAGTTTTCTCTTGAGCTTCTGAAAACACAGTTGTCAGCGCCTTGTACGAAGTCTCGGCCGCGTTTAAAAAAATCTGGGCCTGCTCTTTATATTTTTCGTCGTAAATTAATTCGAAGTGAGCGCTCCGCAAAACTTTCCACTCAATCGAGGGGTCATAGGCAGCAGCTTTTAGCGAGAACAGGCTCACGGCAAAGTAGATTAAAATGGAACAAATCGCCTTTAAGGCGAAGACTGATTTTTTTAGACAAAACATTAAACTATTTCCCCGCCTCGAAGCTGATTTTTGGAGTGCGATAAAGTAAAAATCCACCTAGTACAAAAAACACAAGCAAAACTAAAATGCTCAGTCTTGGTTCACCGGTGAGTTGACTCGTTAAGCCAACCAAAAGTGGACCAAAGATGGCTGAGAATTTTCCGACCATATTGAAGAAACCAAAAAACTCAGCACTTTGATCAACAGGAACGAGTTCGCCAAAAAGCGAGCGGCTCAAAGACTGAATGCCCCCTTGGACGGACCCAATAGCGGCAGCCA
>CAZDFM010000323.1:0-4220 GCA_964504465.1 uncultured Pseudobdellovibrionaceae bacterium
GACAAGCTAAGTCCACTAAGTTTCTTTCGCTCTCAGTCGGTATCTACCACGACGAGAGACTTACCGAAGCCAGCCCGAATATCTCAATTGATGGAACATTCAGATCTTTAACTTCGGTTTCATATAATCCAGAAACCGAAACCTTACGGTTTATGCCTCGAAAAGAAGGGGTCGGAACCGTTATCGTAAAGCATAAAACGACTGGTGAGATTCTTCATGAGTTTACGATCGACGTAAAAAAGACTGACCTGCAAAAGATTGCCCGTGAGATCCAATCCTTACTTCAAAACATTGAAGGTATATCGATTAAAATCCTCAACAATAAAGTAGTTGTTGATGGACAGATCTTACTGCCGGCCGATATGAAGCGTATCCATAGTGTTGTGAAACAATATGGACAGCTTGCGACTTCGCTAGTGATTTTAAGTCCAATTGCTCAGAATAAAATCGCGAAGTTCATCGAGAAAAAAGTTAACAATCCCGAAATTCAAGTTTCTGCAGTAAACGGTAAGTTTATCTTAGAGGGTTGGGCTAATAGCAAAGAAGAACGCGATAAAGCCGAGATCATCACGAAGATGTACGTGCCCGATGTCGTAGTCGATGAAGCTGTGGCTGATAAAAAGGTCTTAGAGCGAAAAGCTGACGTGGTCATTAACTTGATCAATGTTAGACCTGCAGGCCCGAGCGAACCAAGTAAGATCGTTCAGCTTGTTGTACATTATGTTGAACTTCAAAAAGATTATTCAAAAGGTTTCCGTTTTCAATGGACACCCGATATTGACGAAGGCTCCTCGCTTCAGTTTACCTCGGGCGGTCGGTCTCCGGGTGGAGTGGTTTCGACAATCACTGGAACAATTTCGAATTTACTTCCAAAGCTAAATTGGTCTAAAGAACACGGATATGCAAGAGTACTTAATAGTTCAAGCTTGATCGTAGAAGATCAAAAGCCCGGAATGATTAATTCTATTATGCGGCTCCCCTATCAGGTCGTAAACAGCGAAGGTCAGCCTTCAACCAATTTCGAAGAAACGGGATTAAGAACAAGTATTACCCCCACCATCATGGGCGCACGATCAGACAGTGTTCAACTTGATATGAATTTCTCAGTAAAAGCTTTGATCAGTTATTCGGACCAAGGTCCTATTACTGCAGCTCGTGAAATCAAAACCGTCATTCACGTTCGCAGTGGCCAAAGCGCTGCTGTCGGAGGTTTGATCACGAATGATACGGGAACGAACTACAACAAGCTCCCCGCCAATGCGAGCCGAAACCCGATCATTTCGTTATACGCGTCTAAGGACTTCAGAAAGAACCAGAGCCAGTTCGTTGTGTTTGTCACACCCATCATTAAAAGCTCTGCAAGCTCAGGTTCTGAAAAGATTAAACGGAAGTTTAAACTTCCTAATTAGCAGCACTGACGACATCAAAGTCCGGTCTAGTTTAGCCCTTAAAAGGCCACTACGGACTTAGAATTTCTGCCATGAATTCCGATACATAAAGAGGATCGCAAGCTTTTCGCGAGCCTTTGTTTTTGAACAGCGGAGTTAGAAGTGGCCATTCATCCCAATTGTCATTTGATCTGCGTCGTCGGTGGAAAAGGCGGAGTAGGTAAAAGTGTCTTTGCAGCAAATCTCGCCTGCACATTTATGCTCGAGATGCGCGCAAAAACTTTGTTGATCGATGCAGATGCCAGAAGTTGCGGCGATCAAAACGTGATCACCGGAATGCGCCCCAATAAAACTGTTGCTGAAGTCGCGGCCTTTTCTGGAAGCATTACACCACAAACTCTTGGTAGTCTCGTCTCTACTCATCCATCTGGCTTAAACTATATCGCAGCTGTGCATGGCCCAGAGCAAACTCTGCAAGCAGATGCAGCTCTCTTTAAAAAACAACTCCAAGCGATCAGTCAGCATTACAAATTTATTATCGTCGACATTGGCAATGACGTAAATGAGCTTCAGATGTCACTGATTGATGACTGCAGTTCACTTATCATCGTTACAACACCAGAAGTGTTAGTGGTAAACCAGACTCGGCGTTTGGTAAACGAACTCATCACGAAGACCTTACCTGCAGATCTATTTCAAATCGTAGTGAACAAAGCAACCCGCACTGGTTTAGATCCAAAGGCAATTGGACAGAGCTTACGACGGCCTGTTTTAGGTGCTATCCCGCAAGATGAGACCACAGCGTACGCAGCTCTTCAGCGTTCGATGCCGATGGTATTAATGAATCCTGGTTCACCTGTGACATCTGCTTATCACGATATCGTTCGTCAGTTGACCGGTGGAATTCTACAGAAGCTTAAAGAGCTTTCAAGGCCCAAGCTTGCAGCCAATATGACGGCTGCACAAATTCCGGGGCACAAAGACGGTACGCGAGCTGAACTTGCAATGAAGGGTGGGCCTAAAAAGCTCTCACCTATGACTCAGCTTAAAATGCAGATTCACCATGAGTTAATTAAAGAAATGGATCTTAAAAAAGATCTGATGAATATTAAAAACGACCCCGTAAAACAAAAAGAGCTTCACGACAAAACTCAGCGGGTGATTACTCAGCTCACAGATAAACTTGGGCAAGGCTTGCAGCGAGATGAGCGCTCACGTGTAATCAAAGAAGTTTTAGATGAGTCACTTGGTCTTGGACCTCTTGAAGATTTACTTTCAGATCCAACCGTTACGGAGATCATGGTCAACGGCTGCGACATGATCTATATGGAAAAAAACGGAAAGCTCACTTTAAGCACCGTTACTTTCACTTCAAATTTACAACTTAGAAACGTCATTGAGAGAATTGTTACTCCACTTGGACGACGAATCGATGAAAAGACGCCTTACGTAGATGCTCGTTTAGCCGATGGAAGTCGAGTGAACGCAGTTATTGAACCACTTTCTATTGATGGACCTGCGCTTACAATTCGTAAATTTCCACAAGATAGAATTACAGCTAACGATTACGTCACTCGTTTTAATTCTATGACTCAGCCTATGGTAGATTTTTTGAAAATCTGCGTAGAAGAGGGCCTCAACATCGTGATCTCTGGCGGTACCGGCTCTGGTAAAACGACTTTGCTCAATGTGCTCTCAAGCTTTATTCCTTCAAATGAACGCATCATCACTGTTGAAGATGCGGCCGAACTTCAGATGAAACAAGAACACGTCGTAAGACTCGAGACTCGTCCAGCCAACATGGAAGGATCAGGAGAGATTACGATTCGTGATCTGATTAGAAATTCGCTTCGTATGCGCCCCGACCGAATCGTAGTCGGCGAATGTCGAGATGGTGCGGCCCTTGATATGCTTTCAGCGATGAATACAGGTCACGACGGATCTATGACGACAGTTCACTCGAACAGTCCCCGCGAAGCCATTGCACGACTTGAAACTCTTTGTTTAATGGCGGGCATGGATCTTCCTGCGCGTTCGATCAGAGAGCAGATCGCAGGTGCAGTAGACTTAATTGTTCAGATTAGCCGTCTTTCTGATGGAAGTCGTAGAATTATGAGTTTGACCGAAGTAGTCGGGATGCAAGGCGAGACAGTGACCTTGCAAGAAATTTTTAGATTCAAAGAAGAAGGCTTCGACAAGAATAGAAAAATTATTGGTACTTTCCAGGCCATGGGTATGATCCCCACATTTATCGAAACTTTCGAAAAACGTGGCGTTATTATTCCTCGAAATCTGTTCACAACGACTTCTAATAATCCAACTGTCGCTGCTAAACCAAAAGGGCCAGTGCGAGCACCAGTAGCGCGAATGGGAGCAACTCCAAGTCGACCAGCTGGTACTAGTATTACTTCGCAGTCGGTCTCACCAGTTAAAAAAGCAAGTGGAGATGGATCGAATGGGTAACATCGTAAATGTTTTACTCTCAAACGAATATTTTCTGATTCCGGCTTTTGGAATCGCGGTTTTTATTTTTGCTTATGCTACTTCTGACAAAATTCTAGATTTCTTACACCGTAAAAGCCTTGGAAACAGAGAAGAGGTTTTAAAACTTCTCAAAATGATGTTTGTGGAAGTAGACCCAAAGAAACTTACATTCGCAATGCTGCTTGGAAGTTTTGGGCTGGGTGCGATCTTTTTTCTTTTGTTTTGGCCAAACATTTTCTTTGGTGCCTTTATAGGAACTTTGGTCACCATGTTAGGCTTTGCCGCACCAAAGGTTATCGTTAAGAATCTCTGGGAGTCTCGTTGTAACAAACTCACAAACCAAATGGT
>CAZDFM010000324.1:0-4198 GCA_964504465.1 uncultured Pseudobdellovibrionaceae bacterium
GGTTTGATTTTATTTTTAGTCTTGTGGGGCTTCTTGTTTTAGCCTTTGCTTTTATCACCTTACTGGCGCTGTTCTTAGATTTAGCCCTTACGGGAGTGCCAAGACTTAGCACCGAATTCTTCTCGAACTTTCCGAGCCGCTTTCCTGAGCGTGCCGGGATTTTGTCAGCTTGGGTCGGGACACTGTTTGTGATGTTTACGACTGCCGCAGTTGCGCTCCCCATCGGAGTTGCGGCTGGGATTTATCTTGAGGAATACGCTCCGAAAAACTTCTTCACAGGACTGATTGAACTTAACATCACGAACCTGGCCGCCGTCCCATCGATTATTTTTGGCCTTATGGCGCTTGGAATTTTTGTGTATGGCCTTAATCTAGGCCAAAGTATTTTAACTGCAGGCTTAACTTTGGGACTGCTAGTTCTTCCGATTGTGATCGTTTCGACTCGTGAATCTCTTAGGGCAATCCCTCAAACAATCCGCGAAGCTTCTTTTGCTTTAGGTGCCACCCGTTGGCAGACCGTCAAAGATCACCTTATCCCTTCGTCGATGAGCGGGATCATGACCGGAGTGATTATTGCCATGTCTCGAGCCATTGGTGAGACCGCGCCCATCATCACTATTGGAGCCTTGACCATTATCGCCTTTTTGCCCGAGTCGCCCTTAATTGGGAAAGCTCCTTACGTTTCTTTTGAATGGTTAGAAAGCCCGTTTACCGTGCTCCCGATTCAGATGTTCAATTGGATCTCGCGGCCCCAGGCCGAGTTTCATGTGAATGCGGCTGCAGCTGGGGTGGTTCTTTTTATTTTTACTTTAGTCATGAACGGCGTTGCGGTTTGGATTCGTTACCGTTTCAGAAAGGCTGTTAAATGGTAGGCTCTATCCCAATTGAACCTCGAAATCTTAGCGCACAAGTAAACGACTTCAGTTTTACCTACGGCGAAAAATGGGTGCTCCAGAACGTCAATATGCCCATTTTTAAGCATAAAGTGACGGCGCTCATCGGTCCTTCTGGTTGCGGCAAAACCACTTTGCTTAGGTCTTTTAACCGCATGCATGATCTCTACCGAAAATCCGAGTACAAAGGCGAGATCAGACTTTACCCCGATAACGTCAACATCTTGTCTGAAAACATTGATCCCATCGAAGTGAGAATGCGGGTGGGAATGGTTTTTCAAAAGCCCAACCCTTTTCCAAAGTCGATTTTTGAAAACGTGGTTTATGGTCTTAGGATTCGCGGCATTAACAAAAAATCGGTGCTCGAAGAAAAGGCAGTAAAAGCGCTTAAAGACGCGGCCTTATGGAACGAAGTTAAAGATCGGCTTGATAAACCGGGCACTGCTTTATCCGGTGGCCAACAGCAAAGGCTTTGTATTGCTCGCGCCCTTGCCACCAATCCAGAGATCTTGCTTTTAGATGAGCCCACCTCGGCTCTCGATCCCATCGCGACGGCTGCAATTGAAGAATTGATCCACGAGCTTAAGACTCGGGTGACGGTTCTAATTGTTACGCACAGCATGCAACAGGCCCGAAGGTTCTCGGACTTTACGGCTTTTATGTATTTGGGCGAACTCGTGGAATTTGGGGCTTCTCGAGAAATCTTCACAAAACCTAAAAACAATATGACTGAACGCTATATCTCCGGACAATTTGGCTAAAGGGATTTGGAAGCTTTCGTTTCTTAGTGATAGCATTTCGAAATGCCTATTCACTTTCCTGTTAAAATTAAGCCCCAACCAACCGAATCAAGCTGCGGCTCCACTTGTTTGCAGGCCATCTACACCTATCATAAGAGATCCATCCCGCTTGAAAAAATCATGTCTGAAATTATTGAGCTTAAGACCGGAGGGGTGTTGGGAGCTCAGCTTGGGATCCACGCACTTGACCTTGGCTACAGAGCTAAGATCTACACGCACAACTTAAGAGTCTTTGATCCGACCTGGTTTAATTTAAGTCGAGATCAAATCTTGCAAAAACTGAGTCTACAGATTGACGTAAACAAATCCGAACGTATCACAATTGCTTCGGCCCTTTATCACGAGTTTATCTCAAAGGGCGGCGAGGTATTGCTTGAAACTCTAAGCCCCAATTTTTTAAGGGATTTGCTTCAAGCAAACGGGCCGATCATTACCGGCCTAAGCTCAACTTACCTTTACCGTTCAAAACGCGAATATGGACCCAACTGCGATTATGACGATGTTCAAGGCGAACCGCAGGGACACTTTGTCGTAATCACGGGCATCAGTCAGGATGGTCAAACTTCATTAGTGGCAGACCCGCATGAACACAATCCCGTCGCCGAAGGGCAAACTTATTCGGTGTCGACGATTGAACTCATCAATTCTATCTTAGTAGGCGTTATTACTTACGACGCCAACCTCATCGTCATTCAAGATCCAAAAACCGAGGCAAAAGATCCATGAAAAACCTGGTGATCGTCAATCGGCTGTCCGACTTTGAATTTCGAAGCGAAAACATTCAGATTGTTGAGGCCGATGATTACTTAACACTTCCCGATTTTGCAAAGCCCAGAGATTTTCGGGTTTTTAACCTCTGTAAATCCTATTCCTATTGCAGCAAAGGTTATTATGTTTCGTTGCTCGCGCAAGCGCGCGGGCATAGGCCTGCGCCGGGAGTTTCAACACTTCTTGATTTTCAGTTTGAGAGTATCATCAAAATCACCGACGAAGATTTGCAAGACGAAATTCAGCACACCTTTAAGGGATTAAAATCTGAAGAATTTGATTTGAGTATTTATTTTGGCCGAAATATTACGCCCAAGTATGACTCCTTAGCCAAAAAACTTTATGATCAGTTCCGGGCACCTATGCTTCGAGCCAAATTCGAAAAGAAGCGCGAAATCTGGAAACTAAAATCGATCAAACCTATTTCATCAAAAGAAATACCCGACAACCACCGCGACTTCTTAATAGAGTCTATGGAAGCCTTCTTTGCCAAAAAGACTTCTCTCAGACACCGTAAACGCCCCCGTTTTGATTTAGCAATTCTTGTTAACAAAAACGATCCTATGCCGCCTTCAAATGAAAAAGCGCTTCAAAAGTTTCAAAGAGCTGCAGAAGAACTTCGAATCGGCACCACTTTGATTGAGGCAAAAGACTTTAGCAAAATTCCCACTTTTGATGCCTTATTTCTGCGAGAAACTACTTCAGTTACCGATCACACTTACCGCTTTGCAAGACGGGCCGAGGCCGAAGGCTTAATCGTCATGGACGACCCACAGTCGATTCTTCGCTGCTGTAATAAAATCTGCCAGTACGAACTGCTTCGAAAAAACGATGTCTTAATGCCGCGCACACTTGTGTTCGATGAAGAAGCTTTAGGTCTGATCACCCGTGAGTTCGCCTACCCTTTTGTTTTAAAAGTCCCCGACAGTGCTTTTTCTTTGGGAGTCAAAAAAGTCGACTCTTTTGACGATTTTAAAACGGTGGCGCTTGATATGTTTGAGCAGACCGACTTGTTGCTGGCGCAAGAGTTCTTACCCACTCAGTATGATTGGCGTGTGGGCATTTTAAACCGAAGTCCGCTCTATGTTTGTAGGTACCATATGGTTGAAAACCATTGGCAGATTTACGACACCAAAAACATGCAAGACATTCAGTCGGGTAACGCCGACACTCTTCATCTTTATGAGGCGCCAAAAAAACTTCTGGATGTTGCAGTTGCCGCCGCAGGCACGATCGGTGACGGACTGTACGGTGTTGACATAAAACAAGTCGGCAATAAGTTTTACGTGATCGAAGTCAACGACAACCCCAATGTCGATGCCGGCGTTGAAGATTTAGTTTTAAAAGATAATCTGTACTTAGAAGTAATGAGACATTTCTTACGAAAACTGGAGAGTCGATAATGAAATACGGGCCGCTTGAAGCCATGGGTATCGAACTCGAGTATATGTTGGTCAACGCCGAGGATTTAAGCGTGGCCCCTATTGCTGATCAAATTTTTACTTCGATTGCAGGTCACGCAACCAATGAAATCGAAAGTGAAGACAATGTGGACTGGTCAAACGAACTCGTCAGACACGTTATCGAACTTAAGAACCCCAAGCCCACTTCAGAGATTCGGCATTTGACCACGGGCTTTAGAAAACAAATTCAGCGCTTGTGGTCCGAAGCCGAAAAAAGAAACTGTTTATTGCTTCCGACCGCAATGCACCCTTGGATGAACCCCGAGACCGAGGC
>CAZDFM010000325.1:0-4154 GCA_964504465.1 uncultured Pseudobdellovibrionaceae bacterium
TGAATATTTCTGTGCCCGGAGGCTTCGAAGAGAATATGCTGATGATCGTCGATTATTTTAAAAAGAGCCCGCCCGCAAAAATTTAATTCTCGAATAACAAGTTCGCACCAATCTATAATTTATATGCAGTGGGTTGCAAAAAGGGCGACGGGCCCTTTTAGGGAGTGCTTTTTGCTACTTCGACTATTTTTGAAATTTTAGTGCTGCTCGCGCCTAGGTCGGTTGCGATTTGGGTGAGGAGTTTTTCTGAGGCATTCTTCATGCGGTAGGCGTAAGTGCTGACGAACAAGGCGGCGCTGTCGCGGTTAGAGCTTACGAGGAGAACGGGTTCGTCTTTGAAAGATTTCATCCCATTCATTGTGGCTTCGAGTTGTGACTTCACGTCAGTTGAGTTCACGTTAAAATCTTGGATAAAACATTTTACTCGATTGCGGTCGCAGAGTTCTTCTAGGTCAGTGCGATTAAATCTTGAGTCGTCATTGAGGTAAACAATGTTGCCACTGACTTTATCTTTAAAGTGGCCCATCTTAAATGAGTCGACGCTTTCGGTGTGATAAACTTTTTCGTAGTTATAAATGTTCTGATGAGTTTCGCTGCAAGAAATTAAAAGGGTGGCAAGAGTCAGCAAAAACAGGGCCGTTTTCATATTTATTCCTTCTTTAAGGTCACTCTTTAAACTTATCGCAAATTAACGCGAGAAGAAAGCCTTCGCACAAAAAAGAAGCTGGAACCTTTAGAGCCAGAGGGAGTGGAGGGCTTTTGTGGTTGGGTCTTTGTCGGGTTGTTTTACGATGAAGGTCAGGGTTCTTGGGGTGTTGAGGATTTTTAGGACGTTGATGCCGGCTTTGTTGAGGTGAGTTAGGGATTCTTCGATGATTTGTTGTTGGCCAATACCTGGACCTGTGAGCGAAACTCCGCTCGCTTTTATATTTAAATCTGAAATTGCGGGCTCTGATTGAACCGCTTGATGAAGTGAATGCAAAAGGTCTGAGTCTCCGTAGATCATCATGCGAAGAGCGCCATTTTCGTAGGTTGAAGCCAAAATTTTAGGAAGGGGTAATCCAGCCTTACTACAAACCGCTGTTAAAATTTGAATCGCTTCAGAAGTTGACGAGGCTTTGACTTGAATATGTTCGACGGGGTTGAGCGAATTGATCGCAAGCACCATTTTGTTTTCGTACATAGAATCATCTCCCTCACTAATGACCGTGCCAATATTGCGGTCGACGGCTAGTCCAATAAAAAGCGGCATATTTAATTTCCAAGCCAAATCAGCACTTCTTGAGTGCAAAACTTTAGCGCCCCACCAGCACATCTCGGTCAAATCTTGATAAAGTAAGTTCTTATAAAGTTTTGCTTCTGAAACTACATTGGGGTCAGCCGAATAGACTCCTGAAACATCTTTGAGAATCTCGCAGCGTTTGGCCTTAAAGTGTGAGGCCATTGCAACGGCCGTGGTGTCAGAGCCTCCGCGACCTAAAGTTGTGATTTCTTTTGATTTGGGATTCACACCTTGAAAACCCGCAAGCACCACGATTTTACCGCGCTGAAGTTCATCTTCAACTCTATGGGGTTTGATATCCAGAATATGCGCGTTGCTGTGGGAGGCATCCGTAAAAACCCCGGCTTGGCTACCCGTAAAACTAATTGCGGGTCGACCCAGCTGCACAAGTGCCATGCTCATCAAAGCCATCGATATTCTTTCACCCGTGGTAAGAAGCATATCGAGTTCGCGGCGGTTGGGCTGGTTACTCACTTTATGAGCAAGCGACATAAGCTCGTCTGTGGTTTTTCCCATAGCGCTTACCACGACAATGAGTGATTCACCTTTTTGATGAAGGTCCGCAATGTTTTTTGCAATCTGCAGAATTTTTTCGGGAGTCGCTAAGGTCGCGCCGCCATACTTTTGAACGAGCATGATTTATCATAGGGATTTTTTAAGAGAGAAGGAAGAAAAAGATGTCTGAGAGGTATGTGTAGGAGAATGCGTCTAACTGCTTTTATTTTTTGGTTTTTAAAAGGGCTTTAACTTCATCTTCGCTGTAGTCTTTTGAAAGTAAATGCTCCGCGAGGTCTTTGCCAGTTTTGTCTTTGAGGTTTGTGCGAGCGCCGGCTTCAAGTAGTAGTCGCACATTCTCGGTACGTCTCGCGCGTGCCGCGAGCATGGCCGGAGTCTCGCCGCCCAGGTTCTGGGCATTTAAAGAAGCTTTTATTCGAATGAGTTCCTGTACAAAGTAGGGATTAGGAAGCAAAGCTACGCGGTGAAGTGCTGTGTTGCCGTCTTCGTCTTTTGCATTAGCTTTTGCACCTTTTTGAATGAGTTGCGTAAAGATCTCGCGGCTTTCGTATTCCGAAGCGACCATTAAAGGCGATTCTTCTGATTTGGTTAAATGGTTAATGTCTGCGCCTTCACTCATTAAGTAATCGGCGATTTTCGCGTCTCCTCGAAAGATCGAATAGAAAAGTGGAGTAATACCGAGTTTATCCGTGAAATTGATATCAGCCTCGTACTCGAGCAAGGCTTTGATGCTTTCCAAATTTCCAAAACGAACTGCAATATGTAAGGGCGAAAAACCATCTAGAGTTTGTGCGTGAGGTTTTGCTCCGCCTTCAAGTAAACGCCGGATCACTTTATCGTGGCCTTTTTGAGCTGCATAATGAAGCGCCGTATTTTGAGTTTCGTCTGCGATATTAGGATCTGCATGTTCGTTTAACAAAAAATCTACTGCCTCATGATAGCCTTTAAAACTGGCCATCATCAAAGCCGTCATTTTGAGTTCACTTTGTTCATTGGGATTTTGACCAGCCTCAATGCGTTTCTGCAAACCCTTCACATTGTTCTTCGAAGCCTGAGTAATAAAATCATTCACCCGCGCTTCGGGAGTTTTAGGAGCCGATGAACACCCGGCGAGCACGAAGAAGAAAATTGGTAACAATTCCCTTTTTGATATGCGGCGTTTCAGAAAAGCGAATGCTCTTCTGAAACACCGCATATCAAAAAGGGAACTGTTACCAATTTTAAAGCTGTTCACGAACAAATTTCGATACCTGAAGTGAGAAGCCCTTAGGAATGCGGATCTTATGGCTCTTTACGAAAGTAGGGACGAAGCCTTTAAGAAGTTCTGGATTTAATTTTTGAAGATTGTCCGAGGGTGTTCCGATTGCGCTGGCCATTGCAAAAAGATCGGTTCCACCAGGGACATGAAAGTAATCAAACATATAAGGTTGTTTTGGGTCTCGAACATGAATTCCATAAAGTCGGGGAGCTTTTGCGATAAGCATTGCTGCAATTAACTTAGGAATATAGTCGCTAGTCTCTTTAGGAAAATCAGGTTTTTTTGCAAGCACCCAATAGTTATTGGTTTTATGCTTTTTAATTAAACGCTTAAGGCGGCCTTCACCCATATTATAGGCAGAAGCTGTGAGGTACCAAGAGCCAAACATTTTATAGAGGTCCCCGAGGTATTTTGTCGCCGCAGTTGTGCTCTTTGCAAAATCTCGGCGTTCATCAAGCCACCATGTTGTTTGAAGTCCATAGCGGTTTGCAGTCGATTCAATAAACTGCCAATAACCTACTGCCGAGGCTGTGCTGATAGCATTAGGTGAAAACCCGCTTTCAATCATCGCAATGTAAGCGAGATCTTGCGGTAAACCACGTTCGCCAATCATTTGCTGCATAATAGGAAGATAGGCCGAAGAGCGCTCGAGCCATTTCGTAAACCACTTTTTGCCGTCGGTTTGAAAGTACGTAATCCAAATCTTGACTCGATTGTTATAAATAACCGGGAGATCAAAATTTGGGATTTCTTCGTAAGTTGTAACTTTGGTTTCACGGTTTCCGGCTTCAAAGCGCTGCACTTTCGCGCGAGGTGCTGAATTATAAACGGGCGATGTCGCCGCCGCGGCTTTTACCGGAAAAGTAACGGAAGATAAAAAGATAAAAGCTACCAACATCCTGTTGATGAATATTACGTCCTGCATTCTTTAAAGTATGGATAAGAAATCGGCTGCGGTCGAGTCCAACTGTCATAAATTCTAGGCCCACGTCATTTCTCTGACTGGGCTTTGATACAAGCTAGACCTTTGTCTGCAAAATCATCTACGCGTAAAATCGAAATAGATTGCGAAAACTAAATATTTTGAAAAACCAATAG
>CAZDFM010000326.1:0-4146 GCA_964504465.1 uncultured Pseudobdellovibrionaceae bacterium
TGACGCAGTGAGGGACAAAAAAAGAAGCTGGAACCTTTCTACATCTTGGTGCCTTTGGGGTTTGGATCTTGGGGTAGTGGGATGAATTCATTTTGGTCGTTGGGGATGGGTTTGAATCTTGGGTTGGTTTCGGAGGGGCCTTGGAGCCAGGCTTGTTTTGCTTGTTCGATTCGGTCTTTAGAGCTTGAGACAAAGTTCCAATAAATATGGCGCGGGCCTACGGGATCACCACCTAAGAGTAAAACTCTGGATTTTTTTAGAGCGCGGATTTTTAAATCTTGGGATCTTTTGCCCACTGCCATTGAAAACGAATCGAGGCGAATATCTTCTACTTCGATTTCGCCTTCTGCTAAATAGACGGCGGTTTCGCGGGTGCCGGCAGGTAATGTTAATTCTTGGCCTTCTTCAAAAGCGGCGTCGACGTAAAACATATCCGACATAACTTGCACCGGGCTTTTTTTGCCAAAGGCTTCGCCAAGTAAAAGCTTTAAATGAACGCCTTCTACTTCAAATTCGGGCAGCGTGTTTTTAGGGTGATGATAAAAACTGGGGGCGGTTTCTTCTTTGTCTTCAGGAAGTGCGACCCAGAGTTGGATTCCGTTCATTCGGTTTGTGAGGCCTGACTTTTCGAGTGGAGCTCTTTCGGAGTGAACGATTCCTGTTCCGGCCGTCATCCAGTTGATTGCACCGGGTTCGATATTTTGGTCGGAGCCGAGGCTGTCTTGATGACGAATTTTACCTTCAAAAAGATAGGTGACGGTTGCAAGATTAATATGCGGATGGGGTCTGACATCCACTCCTTGGCCCGGTAAGAATTCAGCGGGTCCCATGTGATCAAAAAAAATAAAGGGTCCCACCATCCGGTGAGTGGCATAGGGCAAGATTCTTCTAACCGAAAAACCCCCAATGTCACGTTCTCGGGAAGTAATGACCATCTCGAGTTTAGGGTGGTTCAAGTGTTGAGGTTGCATGTTTGCCCCCTGTCGACAGAGTTAACTTTAGAGGTAAGTTTTACAGCTTCTTTGCTTTTAAAATCAACGCTTTAGCCCGGTATTTGGCGGGTGTTTTGCTAAAGTCTTAGGAGTGCGACACCAAATACAAAAACTCATAGCTTCGATTCTCATTTTTCTGACCTTTGGTTGCGCATCCTACCCTCATGTTGCCAAAGAGTATCGCGAGGCGCTTGAAGACTCTGATACGACCAAAACTTCAAATCGAACTGTTCTGGTGTTTTTAATCGATGGGCTTCCGGCCTTGAGCCTCAAATCAGAACTCGCAAACGGGAAGCTTCCCACCATAAAAGACTACTTTTTAAAAGGTCAAAGTGAGTTTCAATTGGCTCGCACTCCGTTTCCGAGTTTGACGTTTCCTGGAATCGGCTCGCTTTTAACCGAGCGACCGGTAAACGAACACGGGATCTACGGGAACCATATGCTAAAGCAGGGTCGTAACTTAAGTTTTGAATCACCTCAGCAGTACGATGAACTTAACAAGATGATTCGAGGAAAAACTGTATTTCGAAGGCTTCGTGAGAAAGGCTTTAAAACCGCGGCGATCAATTTTAATTTTAATAAAGGCACAGATGCCCGTATGGAGCTCTATGACCTTGAAGTCCTAAAAGCCATTCAAGAAAAACGCTACAGCGACATCGACAAAAAACTTATTGGCTCTCTTCACGCACTTCTGACTGACACTCAAGTTGAGGCATGGCCCGATTTTATTTTTGTACATTTAGTAGGTGTTGATTTCACAAGTCATGACAAAGGCCCCACTTCTGAAGCGACCAAAAACTATCTCGCCTTTTTAGATAAGGAACTCAAGCCGGTTTTAGAGCTCCTGAAAAGCAAAGAGAAACAGCGTGAGATCGTAAGTCTCTTAACCGCAGATCACGGTTACGACAAAGAAGTCACAACCGTCTTAGACCTTGAACCTTATCTCTATAAAGCCGACTACCGGTTTAAAATTCTAAATGAGGGCCGTTACATGGGAATTTATTTTCCCGAACAGTGGTCGCAAGAAAAACGTGCGCAGCTCATGGCAAGTTTGAGCCTTCATCCGCAAGTCGACATAGTGGCGCATGAAACTGCTCACGGACTTCTGGTTGAATCTAAAGCTGAACGCAATCTTTTAACTTATAGCTCGGGAAAATGCCGCGAGGGTTTCGCGATTGCGATAAGCGAGGTCAGAGCCGGAGCCACCTTAGCTACCGGCAGACACAATGAGTGTCCCGAAAAGTTGAATGGTATTACGAATCAAAAATACTATCCGTTTTTTCTGAGTAATTTATCTTATTACTTTAAAACTCCAGGGCACCCGGATGCGATCATTATTCCAAAGGCAGGCGTTGCACTTAAATCGGGGTATGTTGGTCTACACGGAGGACCTACTCCGCAAGAAGTTTTCGTTCCACTCTTAAGCCGAAACGCCAAGGTCGAAGCCCCTTCGGGCGCTCCTCCCCTATGGGATTTGCTCCGTTTTTTATAAGAACTATTATCTGGCGAAGTGTTGCACTTGTTCGATGAGTGCCATGCGATTGACGGGCTTTGTGAGATGCGCGTTTGAGCCGACATCAAGACAGCGCTGTCGGTCTTCGATCATTCCGTGAGCAGTTAAAGCGATAATAGGTTTACCGAAGCCTTCTTTTCTAAGTCGTGTGATGGCGCCATAACCATCAAGCTCGGGCATTTGAATATCCATCAAAATCAAGTCGTGGTCTCCGGCCATAGCTTTATCAACTCCTTCAAGGCCGTTATTTGCGAACTCAACTTGCGCACCTTCTGTCGTTAAAAAATGATTCACTAAAACTTGGTTATCCACAGAGTCTTCCACTAATAATATTTTAATTCCTTTAAGAGCCGAAGAACCGGTCTTAATTCGTTTTTCTGGGACAGGCTTAAGCATTTCGAGACTCGTGACGAACTCGACATCCTCTAAAGAGCCCGTAGTAAAGCTTGCGAGAAATTCACTGCCATCGCCTGGCTCACTTTTATGAACTACAATGTCGCCGCCCAATGCACGAGCGAGCTTTCGAGACAAGGCGAGACCTAAACCGGTCCCTCCGTGTTTTCGAGTCATTGAAGTGTCGACTTGGCTAAACGGCTGAAACAATCCTTCGATTTGCACGGGAGAAAGGCCAGGGCCATTGTCTTTTACATAGACCAAAAGTTTGGACGGGCAAGTCGTAGTACCCTCTTCGAAAGAGGCCGTAACTGTGACCTGGCCTAGCGGACTAAACTTCAGCGCGTTTCCAATTAAGTTCACTAACACCTGCTGGATACGAGTTGCGTTGGACTCAATCTTTTTAGGAATTTTGCCTTCTACCTTAAACTCAAGGTTTAAACCTTTTTCGCGAGCCGGAAGGCCCATAAACTCACGGATTCCATTTAACAGTTCCACAACCTGGACTTCATTCTTTTCAAAATCCATTTTGCCCGCTTCAACTTTCGATAGATCTAGTATCTCATCGATAATTTTAGACAGTAAATTTCCATTGCGTCGGATCGCTGAAATCGCATTCTGTTTTTCGTCTTTGCTAGTTTTCGAATCTATCAGCAGTTCTGAAAAACCTAAGATAACCCCCAGTGGAGTTCGAATTTCATGGCTCATATTAGCCAAAAAGTTGCTTTTCGTTTCGCTCGCCGCATCAGCCAACTTTTTCGCCGCTAAAAGTTCGTCTTGAGTGGTCTTTTGATCATGCATGTCAGTGGCTACACCGATCCAAAAAACAAATTCAGAAAGATTGTTGATTTCTGGAACCACTCTTAAAATGTGCCAACGAAACACTCCTGAAGCGGCATGAAGAAGGCGACATTCGCATTCAAAACCCATTAACGTGTCTTGAGCACCATTCCATTTTTCTTCGAGGTTCTTGAAATCCTCTGGGTGAACAATGCTTCGCCACTGGTCACCCACACTGTCGCTGAGTTCTTTCCCGGTGTATGTCAGCCAAAATTGGTTGAAATAATCAATCGACCCAGCACGCCCCGCACGAAATACGATCTGAGGAATTGCATCGGCCAGGTTTTGGTAACGACGTCGGCCTTCGAGTTCGAGATCGAACAAAGTGCGCATGCGCTCTTTTTTTTCGGACTCGGCGATTGCCATGGCTTGCTCTTGCAGAAGCATATTCTTTCGATAGAGATCGAC
>CAZDFM010000327.1:0-4140 GCA_964504465.1 uncultured Pseudobdellovibrionaceae bacterium
GCGCCAAGAGAATGGGCGAGAGCGATTACACATGCTGATTTAATAAATGCCTTCATGAAATTAACTCCTTAATTGATCTCTAACATCATGTCAGAGACGTGTTGATTCAGTTCAAAAGCCTTATAAGGCAACGACTGTGCCACGGCTCATTTCGAATAGAATTACACCTCGCTTTCGGTTCTGTACTAAAGTGACAGTTCACGCGCGCGCTTCAGGAAAGATCTACTTGGACTTCAACACCCTGCTTTGAGGACGAATATAAGGCGGCTGAGCTTAAAAAAATGCGCATTTTTGGTCACTTCCCGAGCAGGCTCCGATTTTTGGTTGCATCACTCTTTTAAATAGGTAAAACGAGGTCACTTTTTTACAGGGAGGGCTCATGAATTCAGTTCGGTTTCTAGCTTCAATTTTATGCAGTTTCGCAGTTTTCACATCTCAAGGCGCTTTCGCTCATGGTGCAAATCATGACAACGAAACCCCAAAGATCGCATCCGAAGATTTTTCGGCGGCATTAGGTGATCGACCTCAATGGGTTGGCTCTGCGAGTGTAGCTTTACTTGAAAGACCGATTGCTTTAACTAGCGGTTACGGTGAGGCACGATTTTTTAATCCGGCACAAACCACTTCAGAAGAGTTTGTAAACTTAGGTTTCTCGGCTCTTAACGTTTTTCATTATGCCGATGCCTTCCGCGCTTTCCGTATGGCGGCTGTTGAAGACCAGAACTCGGTTTTTGCACAAGTCGGTTTAATCTTTTCGGTTCTTGAACAAGACACCTCACCTTCAGGTTTATATTTCACCGGTCTTGCGTTTAAACAAATGAATTTAATCGCAACTCAGCGCTCACTTACACCTAAAGAAACCGCATGGATGAATATCGCAAAAGCGATGTATGTCGCTCGCACGGGTACAACTTCTGGTATTGGCGGAACGGTTCCTTCATTTGCTGAAGCTCACCGAAACCTTATGAGCGTAGACGGACAAAATCCAGAAGCACTTGCTTATATCAACTGGTCTATCTTAAATAACGGTAACCTTGCTTACATCAAGCAAGCCATGGCACAAGTCATTGCAGCCTACCCTAACCACGCGGGTGCTCATCACTATCTCTTACACATTGGTGAGTTTGAAAACGACATGACAACAGCGGTTCACCACGCTGAAATCTTAATCACACTTTCTCCGGATTCTGCCCATGCTCAACATATGTATGGTCACGTTCTTCCGCAGTCTGGTCAGTGGCAAAAAGCTTTGGATATGTTTTTGATCGCCGACAACATTCACCACCAATGGGCGCAAAAAAACCAAGCCGCTCTTGAAGAAGACTGGCACTACGCTCATAACCTTGATCTTATGGCGGCTGCTTACCTCGGTTTGGGTGATTCTCAAAAAGCCTTAGACACTTGGACTTTGTCTATGCCTTATGACCAACGTGCAATTCCTAAAGCTATTGGAGTTTCACTTGCGATGGGTGATTTGGTTAACGCCGACAAAATTCTTTCTCAGTTTGAAGCGATGGGTCCTGAGTGGGCTAATTTCTTAAAGCCTCTTCGTAACGAACTTCTTGCCCTAAGCAATCCTTTAAACCCTCCAACGCTATCTGCACGCCCTGGTAGCTTTGATTACCTCGTGAAAATGACAGTTGAGTTGAGCGCAAACCCTGCGATGGAATCTCAAATCACCGCAGCTGCGAATCAGTACTTCACGAGCCGCTTAACTGCAGGTGGCTTTGATGGCTGGAGCAACGGCTTTGTTGAACTCCTTCGTTTAAAAACAGTCGCAACGACTTTTAATGCTCCTACTCTTTTGGCTGCATTAACAGATCTTGAAGCACGCGCTCGTGCGGGTCAGCTTTAAGAAAAGAAAAGATATAGAAACTGACCAGCATTTGATCAGTTCAATTTCGGGGAGGCCTTAGCGCTTCCCCGTTTTTTTTGAGTTCGTGCTTTTATGCTGATCAAAGCTTCGACAATTTTAAAATCTGTTCAGAAACTCTTTAGACATACCGCTAAAACGAAGGTCTAGGAACTACCCGAAAGGTGTGCCTCTATGAACTTCAAATCTTCGCTTTCGACCACAACTCGACTCGGAACCTTTGTATGTCTCACTATGATGCTCACCGCTTGCGGCAATGCTCAAAACTTCTTAGACGGAATCATCGAAGACAAGGGCTACATTCCTTATAACTTGCCCATGGCTTCAGCCGGAGTGGGAACTATTATCAAAGGTTCACCATCAGCGCTAAATGTCGTCGCACACCCACAGTCTTGTTTTCCTGACAAAATCGGCTCTCAAAAAACTCAACTGCGTTGGCTCAGCGAAACCGATCTTCCTTATATTAATAAAAAGATGGAGTTCGGCTTCAATACAGACCTTTCATCTCTCTTAATGCTTGGCTCGCCTCTTATAAATCTTAATTTAGGATATGAGTTTGCTAAAAAGGTAGAACTCGAATTCGAAGGTGCGGCAATCGAAATGCTTGATCAAGTGCGTTTCTTTGATCACTACTCGCGTATGCCCGACGTTTGCAAACTGTTCGTCGAAAATTACCCCATCATCACTCAAGCTTTAAGAGTGAACAAAATGAAGTTCAGTTTTTATAATGCTCAAGGTGTAAAAATTAAACTTTCACCCGGCATGATCGGCGAAATCGTAAACATCGGAGCCGGCGTAAACTGGAGTATCGAAAACCAGTACACGCTCAACATCAACACTCCTAAATATATCGGTTACCAAGTCAGCCAAATGGGTAAGATGGACGCTCAAGGCGCAATCCTTCGCTACCACGCAAGCGAACTCAACCGTAAGAATGACTTTAAATGGGTACAAGTTCACGCGAGCAGCGTGAAAGCGATGAGCACAACCCAAGGCTGGACTCACGCCGAACCCCTCCCCCAAGTCCCCGTCGGCCTCAATCTCTTAAAATAGATTCTGCATAAACAGATCCTAATAAAAAGGGACCCACGTAGTCCGGCAAGAGCCGGGCTTGAGAGGGAGTTCCCTTTGTTGGGACACGCCATCCATGGCTCGCTGCCCATTGATACACCCTCCTGGTGGGGCAGAGGTCCCAACAAAGGAAACTCCCTCTCAAACCCAACTCTCGCCGGAACCCGACCTTTTTATAAAATGAATACGCCGAACAATTTTAAAAAAAGAACCCCACCCAAACTTCAAAAGAATGAGGGGTTGGCTTTACAGAACAACTCAACCGAAGCTTTCGATTGCATTCGGGGTTCCGGTTATAATTTTTTAAAAGGTCGCGTTCCGGCGATGGGTAGGGAGAGGATATTTTCCCTTTGGCGGGAGTCTGCGGCCGCATGGATGCGGTATCGATCCGCAGCAAGCCTGGAGGGCGTCTCCCGACAAAGGGGAAATATCCTCTCCCTACCCATTGCCGGACTACGTGGGTCCCTTTTTAAACCAGATCTATGGGCGGAACTACGAAGGCAAGACGACAGGTTCGGTTTGTTTTAGGCGCGCTTCCATTATTTCGAGCACGCGGCCGACGTGGGCGGGGCGCTGGCGCTGATCGAGGTAGGCCAGGCTGATCACGTTTTTGTAGGGTTTGGCTGAGCCTTCGAAGATTTTGAATTCGTAGCCGTAGCGCTGAAGTTTTTCTACTTTGTGATCGGGTAAAATTCCTACACCTAAATCGGAGACGATAAACCTTGCGAGTCCTTCGACGTCCATCACTCGCGCTCGCACTTTGAGCTCGAGATTTTTTCGTTTGATGTGATGCTGAAACCAACCTCTTAAAACGTACTCCCCGTCTTGGTAGGCGAGATAGTCTAAGGTTTCGAAGTAGGCTTTATCTTCTTTTTTTGTTCGATGTTCTTCGAAGTATTTTTTTGAGCAGCAGAGAATGAACACTTCTTCAGTGATCTTTTTCGTTTTGATTCGGCGATCGAGCGCAAAATCATCTACAAAGGCAAAATCTAAACTTCCATTGAGTAAATCGTCGTTCATCTTAAGAGCAAAATCGAGCTGCAAGCTAAACTCTAGATCTCGGTACTCTCGTCCAATTTCAGCAAGTAAGGGAATGATACGGTTGATCCCAAACTCAACGGGCATTCCTACTTTCACAAGCCCCGAAAGAGTTTTTGGCGACTGCGATAAGGCAGAAAGCCCTTCTTGAATGTTAA
>CAZDFM010000328.1:0-4124 GCA_964504465.1 uncultured Pseudobdellovibrionaceae bacterium
ACGAGTTGGTGGACGGTATCAAAACCAAGGTAAGCAATGGCTCGAGAGAGTTGCGTTACTCCGCCCGGAATTGAGTAGTAAGCTGAGTTTACAAGTTTTAAAACTTTGGTTGTAAGGCTCGGGTCGTTTTCCATGACTTTTTCAACATCAACTGTTGAGGACATAGGATTGTCGATGACCGCACGGATTTCATAAACAATGGCGGGTAAGGTGGGTAGCTCATTCACTCGCTCTAAAATATCTGAAGCTTTGATTTTTTTTGCGCCCATTAGCTGGCCTGTTTAAGTTGATGAAGTTCAGGAAACAAGGGACGTAAGTTCTCGCGAAGTTCAAGAATCGAGAGCGGCTTAAGAAAGAGCCCGTTGCATTTTAGATCTTTTGCTTCTCGAATTGCTTCTTGTTCACCTAATGCAGTGACAATGAAGACAGGAATAGAGGCGCCGAGCTGAGAGCTGCGAATTGTTTTTAGAAGTTGAAGCCCATCAACTTTGGGCATCATTAAATCTGTGACGATTACATCTGCTTGGTTTTCTTTAAGCCAGTCGAGCGCCTCTTGCCCATCGCAAGCTTCATAAACATCAAAGCCAAGCTTTTGCAGCAAGTGGCATAAGATCATTCGATTAGGCGGAGAATCTTCAACTACAAGAATTTTTGGAGACTTGGTCATAGCAGCTTTACCTCTAAGATTTATCGGTGTTTTAGCTGCTTGAATTGACGCCTTCTAGACCAAAGAAATAAGAATAAAAATTATTTATTCTTATTTTGAGACGCTTTTGGCACTTTTCTTAAGGCTTTTGTTTGCGGCGGTGACTTTGGCCTTCTGCTTGTCGTGGAATTCTCTGAGTTTTTTGACTAATTTTTTATCTTTGAGACTTAAAATTCTTACCGCCAATAGTCCGGCATTTGCTGAGTTATCAACTGCCATTGTCGCAACGGGAATGCCTTTTGGCATTTGTGCGATCGAAAGCAACGCGTCCATTCCATCAAGTGATCCCACTTTAATGGGAACACCAATTACGGGCAAAAGTGTGAGAGAGGCCACCATGCCCGGCAAGTGAGCCGCGCCACCTGCACCCGCAATAATAATTTGGAAACCTTTTTTTGCAGCACCGAGTGCATAGCTCTGCATAAAGACGGGAGTCCGGTGAGCTGAAACTATTTTAACTTCGCTTTTAACACCGAAGTCATTGAGCATATCGATCGCCCCTTGCATTACCTGAAGATCAGAATCACTTCCCATAATGATGGCTACTTTAGGTTTCATAGATCGATCTCCTTCAATGTTTTTAATGCGGTCTCAAGCGCTTTGCTTGAGCTAGTTGAGAGAAAATTAATATGGCCCATCTTGCGACCAGGGCGGTTTTCTTTTTTACCGTACCAATGCATACGTCCCTGAGGCAACTCCGTCCATTGAGGCGCGTTGGTGTGACTTCCTAAGAGATTTACCATCGCAAAAGCTTTTGCAAGGGGAGCCGGGTCTTTGAGTCGCCGATTAAGAATAGCTTCGAGGTGGAGCTCGAACTGATCTTTGCTTAAGCCATCAAGTGAGTAGTGAGCCGAATTATGAACGCGCGGTGCGATTTCATTGATGACGAGGTTTTTTGTGTCAAAGAGTTCGAAGGCAATTATTCCCACATAGTCGAGAGAATTTAAAAAGCTTTTGATTTTGGTTTTAAGGGCCTTGAGTTTAGGGTGAATCACAGGACCCTTTACCCAAAAACAGCGCGAATCTTTTTGAAAACTTTCAACGAGCGGCAAAAACGCAACTTCACCCTTTTGGTTTCTAACTGCCGAAATCGCAAGTTCTCTTTTAAACTTTACGAAAGCTTCGGCAATAAAGCCTTCAGGTGTTTTATCAAGAAGTGGTTTTATGTTTTCGAGCTCTTTACTGTTACGCACTAAAAAAGTTCCGTAGCCGTCGTAACCAAATTTTCGTTTTTTAAGTACAAAGCCCGTTTTGCTGAATTTCTTCTGTGCGACTTCAAGCTCTTCGAGTGTCGAAACTTTTAAGAATGGGCTGGTTGGGAGCTTGTTTTTTTCAAGTAGTGATTTTTGAGTGAGCCGGTCTTGCAAAGACTCCATCGTTTGAGGCTTTGGGAAAACCGGTGTGCCGGTTTTTTCAGAAAGAGACTTTAAAAGTTCTCCATCCATGAACTCGCTCTCAAAGGTCGCCACATCGACTTTTCTTAAGAATTCTTCGAGTTTTTTTGAGTCTTTCAGATCACCAGGCGTATAAAAAGCCGTCACTTGTGCCGCCGGATCGTCAGACTTTCCACCGTAAACATAGGGGACGAGACCCATCGCATGGGCCTGGAGCGCCAGCATTCGCGCCAATTGGCCCGAGCCAAGCAGCCCGATTTTAAGGCCGTTTTTTGAAGTAGGTAAGGCTTTCATCTGCTGAAAATAACGGTAAATTGCGAAATAATGTAGTAAGAAATTCGCCATGAGCCGAATTCTATGGAACTAATCACTGAGCCACTCAGAAATGAGCCCGAATTTTCTGCTGCCCAGCACCTAAATAGGACTGTGCTGGATGATCGTGCAATTCTCGAAAGACCCATACTCAACGGCAAAGTGAACTTTCCCGTTTGTTTAGCTCCGATGGTGGGACTCACTCATGTGGCGCTCCGTATGCTCATCCGGCGATTCCTACCAGAAGATGCTTTTACCATCTGGCCCACTGAAATGCTCAACTCGCGCCGAATTCCACACGAAGTTTTAGGTGCAACTCCTGAAACTTTGCGTGCTCCTGAAGAAACCGGTTTAGTTCCTCAAATATTGGGCAATGAAGCAGACCCAATTGAAGCCACCGCTTTAAAACTTCGCGATTGGGGCGCTGAGGGGATCGACATCAATATGGGTTGCCCCGTTAAAAAAGCTCTTCGTCATAATTATGGTGTAGCTCTTATGGGTGATCCTGATTACGCCGCACAAGTCGTAAGCATGACGGTTGCCGCAAATGCAGGCCCAGTTTCAGTAAAGTTGCGCGCGGGTTTGCAAAAAGATTCAGATTTTTTACTTCGTTTTGTAGAGAACTTAGAATCGGCCGGCGCAAGTTGGATTTGTCTTCATCCGCGCCAGGCGGCCGACAAAAGGCGTGGCAAAGCCGATTGGTCACAGATTCCCTTAGTGCGCGAACGTTTGCGCATTCCTGTAATTGGAAATGGCGACATTCAGCAAGCCGAAGATGTTCACCGCATGCGCTCCGAAACCGGTTGCGACATGGTGATGATCGGCCGAGCCTTAACCGCACGTCCATGGATGTTATGGCAAGTCGGGCAAGAGTTGGGATTTAAAAACCCGCCGGGCTTCTCAGGTCGCGCTCCCGAAACTCTAGAAGAAGAAGGTTTGTTGTTTGGTCAATGCATGAAGTGGATGATTGCCGATTACCGAAAGTACTTCGAAGAAAATATCGGACTACGCAAATTTAATTTCTATATGAAAAACGCCTCACCCTGGCTCGAGTTCGGCCACGCCTTGATGGCCGATTGTTCTAAGGCTCAGAATTATGATCAACTCGAAAATTACGTGACCGCATTCTTTGAAGTTCCTCAGAGGATGCAGTCACGGACTGAGCTTCGGTATTAGTCTAAGCTTACTCCGCCATCGGAGATTCTCATTTCATAAACGTAATCGATCACCGGCTCAATGTAATCTGTGATGTCTTTGAGTTCGGCTTCAAAATCTTCTAAACTTGAAATTTTTCTGATTCTGGTGGGTGCTGACGGTAAATCCAGATGGAAAAATGATAATTCAGATGCTGTCATTTCGGTTTTAGCTTGAAACCAGACCCGATACTGCAGTTCGTAAAGTTCCCAATTTGGATTGTCCGTTGTTTTACTGCATGCACCAGCCGCTAATGCAGTAGTTTTCAGCAAATAGCTATAAAACAATTCATAGTCGGCTTTAGAGAACAAACCGTGTTGTTTGAGTGAGTCCAATCTATAAACATTCCAGAGGTAATCTCTGGCGTCGAGCGCCCTGTAACACAAATAGTTCCAATTTTTCCTTTCTTTCGGAGCAGCTCGAAATAACATGCCTAAACCTCTCAGAGATCCGAGTTCGTGCCCCGAAGTAGTAATCATGTTATCGATTTCTTCAGAAGAATCCATTCCTACTAAATC
>CAZDFM010000329.1:0-4107 GCA_964504465.1 uncultured Pseudobdellovibrionaceae bacterium
ACAACAACCCAACAAAACCCAAAGCGGGGATTTGGAGCTCTAATACCGCATCGGGAAGTTATCTATATTTAGGGACATCGAATAGTTATACGACAGGTACAAGTACTGCGGTCTCAATCGACTATCTCGGTCGAATGGGTATTGGGATGCTAGCTGATGCTGGACATTCATTGGCCGTAAGAGGTTATGGAACTCCGGTGTTAATTGAAAATAAAGAAGGCTCTTCGGACGAAGTCATTCCTATATTGATGTTAGATGCTTTCTCTTTTGCAACCCCCGCAGTGGGCCTTGGAGGCTCAATAGTTTTCAGAGCGCCTGTTGATGGGAGTACCGGAATTCGACAAATGGCAAGCGTTAACTCGGTTTGGACTGGGGCCACAGACGCGTCTCATTCGGCCGATCTTTATTTTTCGACCGTACATAATGCCAATGGCGTGGTCGCTGCGACCGAAAAAATGCGTCTTAAATCTGATGGGAGTCTCGGTATTGGCACGATTGCTCCCGCGCGTTTGCTCCATGTCGCAGGCCCAATGCGTTTAACACCCACCACTACACCGGCTTCGCCAGACGCGGGTGATATCTTTTTTGATTCGGCTGCAAGTAACGTGATGAAATATTATAACGGAACAAGCTGGGTCACGGTTTCTGGCGGCGGTGCGGGCGGCACCGGCGACTTTATGAAAAACGGTTCTGTAACTATGACCGCGGGTCTTCCGGCCTTTGCAGGAACTGCGGCACTTCCGGGTTATACTTTTGGCGGAGATCTTGACACCGGAATATTTAGTCCCGGCGCGAACACCATTGCGATGTCAACTGGTGGGACACGCCGAATGACAATCGATGGATCGGGCCACATTGGTATTGGGACAGATGATCCCACTCACGCAATGCATATTGT
This sequence comes from uncultured Pseudobdellovibrionaceae bacterium, assembly GCA_964504465.1. Lineage (GTDB taxonomy): Bacteria > Bdellovibrionota > Bdellovibrionia > Bdellovibrionales > UBA1609 > CAZDFM01. Next base: position 899 of record CAZDFM010000329.1, read on the forward strand.
GACAAACACGACTGGCGAAGGCGGAATTTTAATTGATAATTCGAACTCGGGCACAGCTGCCGAGGCCGGAATCAATCTGATAAATGACGCCAATACAAGAGCTTGGGTTTCACTTGAGAGTTCAAATTATACAGCTCCTTTAGCAAATCGCTTCGCCGTGGGAACCAATTCAGAAGGTCTCATGCTCAATGCGACCGGTGGGAATGGTGACATCCAGTTTATGACAGGCGGAGACACCGCCGCCCACATACACATGGTACTCGATAACACTGGTAATCTTGGTGTTGGTACAATTGCTCCCGAGGCGAGACTTCATGTTGTAGGAGAAAGCATTCTTGGTTCAGTGACGATCACGACCGGAGGCGGCATTCAAAATATCGCGACTCCTGTAGAATCCGGAGATGCCGCCAACAAAGGGTATGTTGACACTGCCATTGCAGGCGTAACAGCTTCAAGTGGCTCTGGTGATTTCAAAAAAGATGGATCGGTCACAATGACGGGCGGGCTTCCGGCTTTTGCAGGCACGAGCAGTTTACCTGGCTACACTTTTGATGGAGATTTAGATACGGGAATGTTTGCTCCGGGTGCAAACACGATTGCGTTGGGTACCGGAGGCGTCCAAAGGTTCACTGTAGATTCTTCTGGAAGCGTGGGTATTGGAACAACAGCTCCAAGTTATCTGCTTTCTTTAAGTGGCGCGAGCGCAAATACCATCGGTATGGAGGCCAATCCTGTAGCCGCAAATAGTGGACATAATTTGTCGGTTCAAGCCGGTGCCGCCGGCGCGAACGCCGATAACAACGGAGGAACCCTAATCTTAAATGGGGGAAACTCAACTGGTAACGGTTCGTCTGATGTTGCAATCAATGTGGCCTTTGGAAATCAGGGGGCGGGGAGTACTGTTCGCACAGCAAATGCGAACATGGCTTATTTCGACGGTCAAAATCGAAGCGTTATGATGGGAAGCGGCTCGTGGGCCAATACGGGTGCATACAGCATGCTTTTTAGTTTAGATGGCGCGCAATCCTACACCATGTCGCAAGACAATTCGATGGCAATCATGGGCGGTGACGTTGGGATTGGAACCAACGCTCCAGGAAGACTTCTTCACGTTGCGGGAGCGGCACGTTTTACTCCCATTACAACTCCGGCCTCACCTGCGGCGGGTGACATCTTTTTTGATTCGGCTGCAAGTAACGTGATGAAATATTATAACGGTTCAAGTTGGGTGACAATTTCAGGTGCTGGTTCAACCACGGCCTCGCAAGTCTTAGCCGTTAATGGCACTGACGCCGCACCCTCTATTTCTTTTGTTAACGATCCGGACACGGGAATTCTCAGTGGCGGTTCTGGGGGGATCGTGTTTTCGACGAACAATAACAATGCTGGCTACATCGGTACGAGCGAAATGGTTTTGTATCGACCGCTTAGAGTGGGAGACGGAGTAAACGACGCAACGATCCCGAACTTCGCTTTTCATGACGACAGTAATACTGGAATGTTCGACGCCGCTCCAGATACACTTGGCTTCACCACAGGCGGTGTTGAAAAAATGCGTATCAGTTCTTCTGGTGATGTCGGGATTGGCACCATAGCTCCAGAAGCTACACTCGACGTAAACGGAGCGATCAAATCAAGAGCCGTCGCAAACGCAGGCCTCACAGTTGATTTTGCAACAGGAAACTTACAGTACACTTCTGGAAGTTGCGGCGCGACCACATTGCATAATCTCAAAAGCGGTGGGACTTATAATTTAGTTTTTCAAGGTGCTGCAGGGGGGGCTTGTGATTTTACAAATTCTTACTCAGACGACGGAACCACTCTCTTAACGGTCAAGACGGGGAACGCAAGCTTAACTCACACCGCAGGCACTCATGCGATCTTTTCGTTTATGGTGCTTGGAAGTTATGTTTACGTGATGTCAGTTGATGGTTACTAATATTCGGTTTCTCATTTTCACTTTTCTTTTTCTAAGCGCCGCGAGCTTTCACGCCTCAGCTCAGATTTTTCCAGGCGCCATGTGGAATAGACCTAATGGTGTTGTCGTTCAGACAGCCTCAACATTTGCAAGCTTGGGTGTTCACTCACTCTCCTATTCAGCCAATGTAAAAGCGGGCAATATCTTGGTGGCCTGTATATCTGCTAACAGTGATGTTGATTCAATCACAGACACACAATCAAACACTTGGGTCAGCGCAGTACGACAAGGCGGGACCTATGGATTTGATGTCGAGTGCTGGCAAGCTCAAAAAATCGCGGGGGGCGCGACTCAAGTCACCGTGACCACGGGTGGAACACATATGATCATCACCTTGATGGAAGTCTCCGGCATGGTTTCGCTCGATCGAGTAAGTTCTGCAAGTGGAACCGGGGCGACTGCGACCTTAAGCTCTCTCGGTGCAGTCGAAGAAACTAATAGTTTTGTCGTGGCCTATGCGTCTGCTTGGGCAAACGCCCCAACCTGGTCGGTGGATAATGGATTCGCAGTTCAGCAATTGTCACAACCTGATTCAGGCGGGCACTATGCCGTCTTAGCGACAAAAAATGCGCGTAGCGCTGGCGTGCAAACCATTAACTTCGGAAAAGATTTTGTAGCTGATGGCTGGCATGGGGCCATGCTTGTCTTTAAAGCTACAGAGAATGTTCCGCGTCTTATTCAGCATGCAAGCAATTCAACTACAGGAACCACTTTAGCCATAACTCTCCCGCAAGCTGTAAAAGGCAATAGTGCATTATTGGCTTGTGTATCTACGGAATCTTCAGGTTTTTCAATCAGCGACAATCTCAATGGAACGTATTCTGGGGATATGGGGACCATAGGGGGATTAGGTTGTAAAATCATCTTTAACGTCAAAGCTGGTAGCGCAACCATTACCTTAACCATTGACGACCCTGTCTATGCAACAATGTCCGTTTTCGAAATTTCGGGAAATCTCTCGGAAGTAGTAGAACGAGATTCCGACTATGGAAACAGTGGCACGAGTGTAACCTTATCGACATCAAATCTGTCGAACGGTAACTATTATGTCTTGGCCTTTGCAGGTCCGTATTGGGTGACGACACAGACCCATTCAAACTGGACAGTCAGTAGCGGTTTCGCCACTCAAGAGCTAGCGGGACTCAGCGGCGGAAAATATAAAACTATAGCCGTCGTTCGAAATTTCAAAAATGCTCTGAGCGGTGTTCAATCCGTGACATTATCTATCGAT
>CAZDFM010000330.1:0-4105 GCA_964504465.1 uncultured Pseudobdellovibrionaceae bacterium
GGTCTAGGATTCGTTTGAGGACCTTTGGCTGGAGCTGCGGAATTGTGTTTTTAACTCTAGTTTCTATATGATGTAATGTAGATGTTGGGAAAACGGATTTTCTACAAACCGAGGTCAAAGCATTATGCTTAAAAATATTTTTCATCTATTGAGTTCTCTTTGCCTAGTGTTCATGCTTGGCGCTTGTACATCAACCGAAACTGCAAACGAAGAAGCTGACGCTGCTGCGATTGGCGATGAATCTTTGGAGACCGCCGAGGGTGAAGACGCCTTTGGAATGGACGAAAGCTTAGATGGCGATGCCACCTTCGACGAGACTGCAAGCAATGAGCTAGCTCCCGACGAACAGCTTCCTGAAGATACGGGCGGCGATGCATTTGCTACTGATGATCTTGGTGCCGATCCTTTTGCTGAGCCTGCAACCGGTGAAGGTGGCGAAGCAGTTGCTGATGCTGATCCATTTGCTGAGTCAGCCGGTGGCGAAGCGGATCCTTTTGCTGAACCTGCAGCGGACGCACCTGCGGACGGCGCAGTAGCAGATGCCGGTGGCGAAGCTGATCCATTTGCAGAGCCTGCTACCGATTCAGCTTTAGGCGCAACTGACGATGTCCCTCCTCCGACCGAAATGGCCGACAGCAGTGGAATGCCCGATTCTCCCGCAATCGATGAGCCTGCAGGCCCACCAATTGAATATGGAGCTGGTGCCTTTGCGGATTCTTCTGAAGAAGTTCCTGTAAAAAGAAATATTCCAGTTACTAAAGTAGCCGATACTCCCTACCAGCAGGCTGGAGTATTAGTGAATGCAGTTTATATCACACGTCCCGGCGATACACTTGCTAGCATCAGCCAAAAGATCTACGGGTCAGACCGTGCTGATGATTTACGTAAGGTAAATCCTGCATTCAGAAATAAAGAACCAAAAACGGGTGCAAAAATCTATTACAATTCACCCAATCGTCCCGATGACAATACTAAGCTTCTTACCTTTTACGAAGACATGGGGCTTTCGCCAGAAATTTACGTAAGTAAAGATGGTGATAATATCCGTGAAATTTCTAAGAACCTTTTAGGGGATTCTAACTCTTGGAAAGAAGTTTGGGCCACTAACCCTGATGTGGAATCAAAAGGTGAGTTAGAAGCTGGTCAACAATTGCGATACTGGGCCGCTACAGATGTGGGACAAATGGCCGCGGCACCACCTGCGCCAGCTCCTGACATGAATGATATGGGCGCGCCTCCACCAAATCCAGAAATGGCTGGAAACGACATCCAGTCGCCGCCGCCACTTCCCGAAGATGCTTCTATGCCACCTCCACCGGATATGGCACAAAACGATATGGGTGTTCCACCTCCATCAGCTGGAACTATGGAGCCTCCTCCTCCACCACCGCCACCATCAGAAGCTATGATGGAACCACCTCCTCCGCCTCCGTCACCAGCCGGTTCACCAAACCGAATGGCTGCAAAGGCTGATGGTGCTGGAGATGATGAAACTCTGATCCTTGGTATTGGTGCTTTCTGTTTGTTAGCAGCAGTCGGAATGTTTATCGTACTCCGCAAAAAGCGCGCTCGACGACAATTAGACTTTAACACGAGCACACAGACACAAATCGAATAGCTGAAAAGTTAAAGAGAGCAAAAATAAAAACGAGCACTTACAAGGTGCTCGTTTTTTATTTGTTATTCGAATTTAAAATTTAATTAAGCGACACGTTTAAAGATGTCGTCCAAAACAGTGCGGCGAGTTTCGCGAGAAGACTCTACGAAGTACATAAGGTCATCGACGATCTGAACATCACGATTATTAAAGGGATGGAACTGTATTCCGCAACCTGCTGTGTTCTTCCAAACAATAGTGGCATTTACTTTTCTTCGGCGGCCGCTTACTAAAAAAGTTACGATCACTTTATCTGAAGGAGCTAATAAATCGATTTGGTCAGTTTCTAAAAACGCACCTGAAAGACTAATATTTTTGAGAGTCCCTTTGTCACCTTGGCGAGCGTAGCTTTTTCTAAACTCGATATTCATGATCAAGGGCAATCTCGGAGCTGGCATACTTTGATTGTCATTGGCGTTCATACAATCCCTCCACCTCTTGATTTATCGGCATACGTAACGGAAAGTTGAGTCTTTGTTGGGGCTTAGGGTCGAGGGTGTCTAACAGATCGACAAAAAAACGTAAATATTCTCGGCACTAGACGTGGCGCATTAAGTATTTTACCAATACCCTGACTCAAACTGAGATTTTTGCAACTCGGGCTTGAAATCGGGCAGGATTCTGATGAGAATGAATCTTCAAAGCCCGATAGTCCAATTGACAAACTTAAGCGACCTTCATTATAGCTTAGTAATCACAGAAAAATTCGGGGATACCTAAAACCTAACGAAAAGTAATCAAACCGTCGTCTCGACATTACTTCAAATCACCCAACAAAAATAAAAGATGAGGTCCGAATGGACGAAAATAAAGAGGCCCCAGCCTCCACTCAAGAAAATAACGAAACTCCATCTACCGAAGGCAAAGAAACCGCAGAGCGCCTTCCAAGTGAAAGAGGAGATCGTCCAGATCGCACCGATCGAAGTGCGCGAGAAAGATTCAGAAAAAACAAACAGCAGCACCAACGGGGAGCCCAAGGCGGCGGTCGCCAAAGTAATAACGGAAAATCTCGAAACGATGGCGGCTACCGAGATCGTGACAGAGATCGCGGCCCTGACCGCGAACGTGGAAACGGCCGACACCACCATGCTTCTGCAGCAGTCCCTCAGGGTGATGACGAAGAAGTAGTAGCACAACAAGATGTCGATTTATCGGACATCAACTTCACAGAAGAAGAGAAAAAAGATCTCAATTCAAAATTCCTTAAATCTAAAGACATTCGCGAATTAACTGCGCTTGCACAAAAACTCAAAATTGAAAACGCTGCAGGTCTTCGAAGACAAGATATGGTTTTCGAAATTCTTAAGCGTGCAGCTCAGTTAGGAGATATTTTTGGTAACGGAGTTTTAGAAATTCTTCCTGATGGATACGGGTTTTTAAGATCACCGGATTACAATTATCTCCCAGGTCCCGATGATATTTACGTTTCTCCCTCTCAAATTCGTCGCTTCGGTTTAAGAACCGGAGATACAGTGAGCGGAACAGTTCGGCCTCCTAAAGAAGGCGAAAGATATTTCGCTCTTTTAAAAGTCGACACGCTTAACTACGAACCACCTGAAAAAACTAAAGATAAAATCTTATTTGATAACTTAACGCCGCTTTACCCGAACCAACGTTTAAAGCTTGAGTACCAACCAAACGAGCTCACAACTCGTGTTGTAGATTTGATGTCGCCGCTTGGAAAAGGGCAAAGAGCTCTAATCGTGGCGCCACCAAGAACTGGTAAAACAGTTCTTATGCAAAACATTGCCAATGCTATCGAGAAAAATCACCCCGAAGTCTTTTTGATCGTACTCCTAATTGATGAACGACCAGAAGAAGTAACGGACATGTCTCGTAACGTAAAAGGCGAAGTCGTAAGTTCTACTTTCGATGAACCACCTACTCGTCACGTACAAGTTGCAGAGATGGTCATTGAAAAAGCAAAACGCCTTGTTGAACACAAACACGATGTGGTGATCTTACTTGATTCGATCACGCGTCTTGCCCGCGCCTATAATACAGTTGTGCCTCCTTCAGGAAAAATTCTATCGGGCGGTGTGGATTCAAACGCACTTCACAAACCGAAGCGTTTCTTTGGAGCGGCTCGAAACATTGAAGAGGGTGGAAGCTTAACTATTATTGCAACAGCCCTCATCGATACAGGTTCAAGAATGGACGAAGTTATTTTTGAAGAGTTCAAAGGAACAGGTAACTCAGAAATTATCTTGGATCGTAAGCTTATGGAGAAGAGAATCTTCCCATGTCTTGATATTAATAAATCAAGTACTCGTAAGGAAGACTTGCTCATGGATCAAAAAGATCTTCAGCGTGTCTTCGTTCTTCGTCGAGTTCTGCAGCCTATGAACACCATGGATTCCATGGAATTCATTTTAGAGAGAATTAAAGACACAAAAACAAACGTGGCCTTCCTCGATAAGATGAATGGCTAATTTATGAAACCTTGGC
>CAZDFM010000331.1:0-4091 GCA_964504465.1 uncultured Pseudobdellovibrionaceae bacterium
TTTTTTGTCCGATGTCTCAACTTGAAGCACTCATCTACCGAAATAAAGAGAGTTATCCTAAGGAAGGGATCCATGCATTCAGGTCTTAAAAAAACTCTTCTCAGCGTGCTAGCCTCCGCGGCAGCAATTTCAGTTCAGGCAAAAGCCGGCGAGCGCTACGAATTTTATAATGGAATTCGACAAATGGGAATGGGAGGCGCCGCGATTGCGGTCGTCAACGACGAGACTTCTCTTATGCTCAATCCTGCAGGCCTTGGAAAACTTCGCGATTATATTTTCACCATCGCTGATCCTGAGATAGATGCCGGTCAAGATATCGAAAAGATCGCAGGGACCGACGTCTTAAACACTCTTAAGCCTCAAGAAGTTTTAGATATGCTCAATGACGGCAAACAAGATCTGCATTTGCATTCACGATTTCAGATTATGCCATCCTTTGTAGTTCCTAACTTCGGGGTCGGTGTTTTTACTCGACAATCAATGGATGCAGAAGTCGTGTCGGCCGACGATGTATACAACATTGACTACTTTAACGACGACGCAATCGTGCTTGGATTTAATTTCAGACTTTGGGAAGGCCGAATCAAACTTGGATTCAACACTCGTATCATCAATCGAGCCGAAATCCATGCGTCGCTACCTACCACCTCGACAGGTCTAACCGATAACGACTTGGCAGATGCCGGCGTTGGGATTGCTTCTGATATCGGACTCATTGTAACAGCACCCTGGGATTGGCTGCCAACAGTAGCCGCGGTGCTTCGAGATACCGGATCGACGACTTATAATTTACGAGAAGGTCTTTTTATTAAAACTCCAGAAGATCGAAGACCCGCACGTACCGAGCAGACACTGGATGTAGCGGTGGCGCTATTTCCAATCGGCGGACGGCGCACTCGCTGGACTTGGACGGCAGAATACCGTGATGTACTTACGACCGGAGAAGAAGACGATCAAATGCGCCGGGTGCACACCGGCCTTGAGCTCAACGTAGCAGATGCCTTGTTTTTAAGAGCCGGAATGAACCAACGTTATTGGACGGGTGGCTTAGAGTTTGCGATGAACAACTTTCAGTTGCAGCTCGCCTCATACGGTGAAGAAATCGGAACCGCAGCACTCACTCGAGAAGATCGCCGCTACAACATGAAGTTTAGTTACCGATTTTAAATCTCACCTCAAAATTTCAAAGCAGCCGTAGGCAAATTTTGCCGACTACCTTTAGTCGCGATCTTTACTCATAGGGGTCTGGTGCGGTTCTCAATCGGCTGACTTCAAGTGATAATATAGATTCAAAGGATAAAACTATGCTTAAAAAATTGCTTGTCATCGCGATCACATTTTCGCTTCTCAGCTGTAATTTCCTTGAAGAAATGGGCGACAAGGACACCGATGACGCTCGGCTATTTCGCGCCAAAGAATACATCAATGCTGGCGAATATTCTGAAGCGATCACTGAGTTTGAAGCCATGACCACAGGTTTCCGAGAAAAGCGCGAAGTCGTGGTCCTTTATGCCTCCGCACATGCAGGTGTTTGCGGTTTAGATTTTCTGAATTTACTTGAGGCATTAAAAGGAATTTCTACAGACAAACTTTTCACTTTGTTCATGAAAACTTATACAGGCGCGACTGAAGAAAAAATCGAACACTGCATTACGGCACAAGATATTGTTCAGAACATAACAGAGAACGCAACAGATCGCTCTGCCGACGAAAATTTATTTATGGCTTTCATTGCCTTTGCAAAGATGGGTTCTATTTTTGCGACTTATGCGGATGCTGATGCGAATGATACTCTCGATTCGGGTTTTGATGCCTGTAGCACAGGTGATATCCCTGATTTAGCAGTTCGCGAAGTGGGATCTTCATTAGTGCATGTCTTTGCCAGTCTTAAGGCGTTAGACGATGTCTCGGGCATCGGAGACGGGCAACTCACCAGTATTTCAACGGTGCTGGACGCTATTGATGCCGCTGCGGATTTTTGCGATGACACTCCTGACGGAAGCGGCAACTGCCAAAACACAGATCCTGCGGATTTTTCTCCAGCAGAACTTAAAATTTTTAGATCCTTTATGAATGAGAACGCGGTTATTGGCTTGGGTTCATGCAACGGGAACGTGGTGACGTGCGTTTGCATATAGGTTCAGTTATTTTTAGTATAACTCTGGTTGTTGCGCTGTTAAATAGCGCTCAACCAGCCTATGCCGCCGGGCAAATTTTCGAAATGAACACTTCGGTTCGAGCACTGGGAATGGGCAATGCCTATATGGGCGTCGTAAAAGATGCCGATTCTTTGTTTTATAATCCCGCAGGGCTCAACCGAGTTCAGGGTTTTAACTGGCTCATTGTTGACCCTCGTGCCGGAGCAAGTGGCTATGAAGTTTTCGAAGACGTTAAAAAAATCCAAGACGACGAGAAATTCGAAGAAGCGGTAAGAGATTTGTACGGCGATCACGTCTGGGCTGGAGTCGGATTAAAATCGGCCATCACCGTTCCGCATTTTGGTGCCGCCGTGTATAACCACCTCGATGCAAGTGTCGACGTAAACAACCCCGTCTATCCCAACTTAGATGTTTCGGTCATGAATGACTTCGGCTATGTAGCGGGGGTGGGTTTTCCACTTGCGCCGTTTCTTCATTTTGGAATCGTCGCGAAAAGAATTAAGAGAATCGGGAGTCGCCAACCGTTTGGGCCGAGTTTTGTTGCGACTTTGGATCCTGACTCGATCAAAGATAATATTAAGAAAGAGGGCACCGGGTACGGCTTTGATCTAGGTGGAAATATTGTTGTTCCACTTCCGATGGTGGATATTGTAGCATCGGCCGTCTGGAAAGATGTGGGGCAGACCAAATTTAAAGCCGAAAATGGCAGCGAAACTCCACCGCCTCAAGAACAAGAGATGGCTCTGGGACTCGCTGTCAATGTAGATGCACCTTTGATTAGCATTACGCCGGCGATAGACATAAAACATTTAAATCGTGAAGATATCCAGCTCGCAAAAAAGGTTCATTTAGGTGTTGAAATTGGTCTTCCGCTCATTGATATTCGAGCAGGGCTTTATCAGGGATATCACACCTATGGGGCAGGGGTTAATTTAGGAGTTATTCGCGCAGATGTCGCAAGTTACGGCGTCGAACTTGGAGAGTATCCAGGACAACGTGAAGACCGACGATATGCATTGCAGCTGACTATTGAACTTGGGTTTAATCCAAACTTAAGTTTTATGGGCGGCGGATCAGGTGGGGGCGGATCGCGCTCTCCCAATAAAAGACTTAAACAGCGCCGGTAATCTGCTTAACTGCTGAGCCGGTGAAACAACCGGTAAATCCAGCGGGCAAACTACGTAGTGCTAGAACTCATCGAGATCCGAAAACCAGAAGATAAACTGGAGCATCTTAAAAGCTTCAACCCCCAAGAGCAAACTTGGTTGGTTTCTGATTTACGAACAAAATTCGAAATTCAGACGCGACTCTTTCAGACGGCTGAAGTTTTAGAAGAAGACTCCATTCTGCGAGCCAGCGAACTTTGGCGAAAATTTATCGCCCGCGTCTATCCCGATTTAAATTTAATTTCTAAAGATTTGGCGCTGACATTACTTTCACTTTGGCTTCGCGATGAAAAGAGCGATAGCGGTGAAAGCTGGCAAACTTCTCCAGGAGCTGCCGAAAGCCTTTACGCACATATGCAGCAAATGCTGCCTTTAATTATTCAATCACACTCGCGCACTCAGATGTCAGACTGGTTTGAGCAAAATCCTGAGGCCTCGCTTAGATGGTCGGCGTGGTGGGACCTAGGGGTGCGTTACCTTTCGAAGTTCATCGAGGTCGGTTTGTTTCCTGTGACCTGGGGACAAGCGCTATTGATTGACCGTGATCTCGTATCGCATTGGAATAAAAATCTTGTCGTAGATTTGAATATTGAAATGACACCTCTTGAAGCCGAAATTATTTGGCAAATCTCACAAACTTCAGAAGTTCAAGTTTTGGTGCCAGATCCGACTTGGATCAAGGCTTTTGAGACGTCTTTTCAAGGCTACTTTCACCTTTATGATAAGCTGAGCAAACCACGCCCGACCTTCGATAAGACAGAGTTTC
>CAZDFM010000332.1:0-1152 GCA_964504465.1 uncultured Pseudobdellovibrionaceae bacterium
ATTGACAAATATCAGAGGCAAAAGCAGCCGAACCTAGAAAGACCGAAAATATAAGAATCGCTAAATACATAATAGCCTCTTGGAGTTGCCATACTATTAGCAACTTTTAAGCAACTTTCGAGCCAAATAACCTACTCAAATTCTTGCCTCTGCATTGACTCCGACCTTGAGCGACTAATTATTGAGGGATGAGAGGTTTAGATAAAAATTTTTCTCGATACTTAGATCCTCAGGGCTTTCCGGGCTGCGTTGATCCTCATGGTTTTTGGGACGGCGGGGACACCGCGGCGATTTTAGGAACCTTAGCTGCACTTACTCCGAATGAAGAAGATGCACGCCAATGGGCTCATAAAATCACGAGTTTAATTCCTGAGGGTGTTCCGTTAAGACACCCTGATTCGAGTCAATGGTATGGCCAGTCCGATCGTTTTAGTCGTGATCAATTAATCCCTATCATCTGCACCTGCATTCGGTTTCCTGATATTCCAGAGCTCAAAAAATTCTATCAAGCTCATTCGCAAAAACTGTTTATGCTCGCTTGGAACAAAAGGAAAAATGGAGCCATGGAAGCTCCTTCGAAACCGCTCGATTTTACTGGACCCGAAATCTGGGCACTATGGTTGAGATATAAAAAACCTTGGTGGGCTCAGCTGATACTCTGGTTTTTGGATATAGAAACGCTGCTCGGGACAGTTCATTGGCGCTATTTTAGAAAAGACCGGGTGACGAGAAACCATATGCTCATCACTCTTTATTCGAAAAAATATTCACCAACATTTGTATCGAAGATTTCGTATCGACTTTTAAACTGGGCTGATCTCATCCGACGCTGGAGCGACCATTGTGAGGCAGTAGGCGAATATCCAACCGCAAACCTGTTTTGCAATGACTCATGCTATTAGCTATTTAGTGAGCCGGCAGGTTTAGTTATCTTTACATAAATCTCCCCTCCCTTGTGTTTGTAAAATTTAATCTATAGATAGAGAGGAAAATTAAAGGAGCTTAAACATGAAAAATATATTTTGTTTATTACTCGGTTTCTCTGTTTGTTTACCCGCATTCTCTTTTGCAGCAGACTTGTTAGATGCACCTATCGCTGATGAGCCTATCAGTTGCGTTTCTACCTTCTTAGTTAACCCCGCTTTTGGTCGC
>CAZDFM010000332.1:1162-4069 GCA_964504465.1 uncultured Pseudobdellovibrionaceae bacterium
TGATAGACGTTACCATATGACAAAAAATGCCATAGAACAGATTCTCGAGAGAAAAGGTTATATCAACTCAGAAAAGCTGGGCTGCGATAAAGTGCCTTCTAACAAAAATATCATTTCGACTTGTTTCGGTACATCAAACGTATATCTAGCTATCTCTTTGGGTTTCAAATCTAAATCTGTAACTTTTGACGGAGTGTGGCCGTACGCGCTCTCTGCACAGGTTAGACACACTTTCTATTCTTACGACAATCATCGATGGGAATCTGGTATCTATTACGAAGTGCCCACCTATGAAGTTCCGATGAGAAAGTCGATGGAATATTACGATCAACTTTTGATTCAAGAAGCGAAACAGATTCCAAGCTGTAAGCGATTAAAACTTCAAAAGATCTATACCCACTAGCTCGGCGAATCCGTATAAGAGTACTATGAAGCTTGTGATACGCTCTTTCTTATTAAGTTTATTTATTGGCTTTTACTCTGTTGCCTCTCACGCTGCGTTTCAGGTTAATACGGCTGTCGATGGACATGATAAGGATTTGACCGATGGGCGCTGTCTCACTAACGAAGGACAGTGTTCACTGCGAGCCGCAGTTGAACAGACTAATGCCGAAGCCCTGCAAGCCTCTGGGGTCGAAATTATCCGCAAAACTATTTCTCTCCCTTTTGACCATTATATCCTAACGCTTGGCGAACTCAGCATTGACCTCAAAGGCCGAACGCAACTCTTGTGATTCTAGATCGGGTGACGATTCAAGATTGTGGATCCGTTGCGGCAACAGGCACTTTTGCGGGTGCTGCGATTTCTGCCAAAGGCCCATTACGAATTAATAACTCACGTTTCTTACGAAATGGCCGCGCAAACCAAGACAATGATTCGACAATCGAATTTAAGGGTTTTTCGTTACAAATCGTAGCTTCGCAATTTCACCGAAACTCGAGCCCTATCGTAATGAAGTTAAGTGATGGTGCATTTCAGTCCATGTTCAATTCAGTCCAAATCGATGACAGCGTTTTTACTGAAAACAGAGGTTCGATTTTGTTGGCCTCAAATCCTAGCAATATGAACATAAACCGATCCACCTTCTTACGAAACCGCGGTTTCGTGTTTATGCTTATCGATGGTGGAGAAATCGAGATTCTGAACTCTGTAATTGCCAGTAACGAATTTTTTGAAAGCTCCTTCATGAGCAGTGCTGGAGTGGCATCGTTCAATATCAGTTTAGGAAATTCGATTTTCATTAGAAACGTTTTTCCTCCGCAGACTCCGCGAGAAGTTTTCTTTTCCTTAGGGCATAATCTCATACAGGACAGGCCCGACTGGGGAACATTTGCAGATGCAACCGATATCATCAGTGACGATGTGAATCTTGTGGCTCCTGAAATCCCTGCGAACCCTCAGTTTGACTTAGACGCGCTTTACCCTCTGGTTCTCTCGAAGACGACAGTTTTAAAGGGAAACCCCCTTCTTTGCCGATTGGCGCGCAAGCGAACTCCGGTCACAACATGGTCGCCGCTCGGTGGGCGATGTGTTCCGGGTGCACTTTAAGGCGCTCAACTTTATTCCAAGGTGGCAGTGTAGGTGCGAGTAGATTGTGGGCTCATCGATTGACACAAAGTCGTAGTTTTTCTCCGAATGATATCCAAGGACTCGCCTAGGTATTTATACTTGCCCGTATAGATAGGTTTAAGTACAGCCCAATGAGCCGTTGCCCCCAACCAGTTATCCCAACGGTTATCTGGGTTTTCATTGGGATTCCTAGCGCTAATGATCTGATGCTTTCCAACGAGACGGTTAAGCCAGCGGACTCCACATTCAAGATTGGTTTGAGGGTCTTGCAGATCTTGTGAAGATTTTAACGGACACTTCGCCGTATTTTTCGAGCTGCTGATTGAAAGCTGAAGTAGCCCCGTACTTACGTCTCCCCAAGACTCAGTGTTTTTTGATTTGTTTTGATACTGACTCTCTTGTTTGGCGAGTGCTGCGACGAACTGAACCCAGAAGTGCTTTCGCTGATTCGGGCTGAAGCTGGCGTAAGAGGGACAAAAGGTCTGGATATCTTTAGGAATTGTTTTGAGTAAGTCTTGCCCGTATTGATCTAAGGCTTGCGAAATATAACCTTCGTATTCACTCCCTCGTGAATGTCCGTCCCAATTGATGGCAGTGAACTGGGCCGTGGTAGCTGTAGGGATTGTAGGAGTGGTAGGCGCAGAAGGCCGAGAAGCTAATCGAGGAGCCGGTTGAGGCGCCTTCTTAGGAGTGGGAAGTTTAAATTCGATTGCGTGAACCGCAGCGGCCAAGTCTGAAAACGAATCTTTTTTCTTGGGCTCGCATTGACCTAAATCGCAAGGAGTTGTTTGAGCCGCTTCGATTTGCTCATCTGCGTTTTCAAGAGGTCGCAAACTCTCTCGCGACTTCTTATTAAATACATAACAAATTTTGCCTTTTAATTTTCCAGATCGAATGCGAACTTTGACCGCTTCGTTCCCTTCAGGGGTAGGAGACCTATCAATAACCTCAGCCTCCGTCCCAGTCTTGACGACGCCAAGTACATTGGTGGGCTTTCCGTTCCAATAGTCTTCAGCAAGTTGAGTTCTAAAATCGGGCGTCGCTCGCGCATAGGTGTCTGTCTCAAGTGAGACGACTTCAAGAGCCGCGTGGGCAAGGGGGCTTAGGATGCTCATCGTAAACATAAAAAATAGAGTAGTAGTTTTCATACTGATCAATAATGCAGCCTCGGCGCCATTGTGACGTTTAGCTAACTATCTGAATTAACTCGTAAATATCAAATAGATGTAGAAGGAATAGCCGACAGTGACAATTCGGGGCATTCGACTGAATAAGTTGTACACGGCTGGGTTGTCGGTATTTCGGATAAGGGATCATCCTCCGGGTTCAACTTCAAA
>CAZDFM010000333.1:0-4066 GCA_964504465.1 uncultured Pseudobdellovibrionaceae bacterium
CCGCTGCGCAAAGCACGGAAAGCGCCTTCGATTCGTTGAAATGGAGCCGGAAAGCGGGGTCTTTCATTTTCTTATCGAGAATTTTCTTTAATGGAATTCCTGCGGTCGTTTTCATTTTAGTCCTCGTTTCATCGCATCACTCATTCGTTCTAATGCCGTATCAATATGGTGCTTCGGAGCTTTCTGGCTCTTCTTCGCGTAAGCGTGAAGAAGGAGGAGCGTCGATCCCTCTAGGGCGAAGTAAAACACGCGGTAACCACCTGTTCCCGGAAGATTCATTTTAATCTCCCAGAGCTTCCCCTCGATGTGCCGAAAAACGACCCGAGAAGCATCAAACCCATTTTCCTCGATCTCCGAGAAAAGCTGATAGGCATGCGCCTCGGCTTCTTTCGGAAGGCTATCGAGTTCTTCAACGACTGGCATCCGCCCGCGAGCGGTTTGATAAAATAAGACCTTCACTCAATTCAGAGTATATAGCTAAGTTGCTATAATCGTCAAGGCGTCACTCGTTAAAGCCAATATAAGTGGCGCAGAAGACGAAAATACGAAAGGCACCGGGGTATTTCCCCCAGTGCCTCGTAATTATTCGGTCAGCAGACCGTCGGGACTGCTGTTACCTAGGGTTAAAAGCCGCATGGACTGTCAATTCATGCGGCTTTTTGACCCTAATTCGTGGGGTCTCTTGGTATTGTAATGATTCCGCCATCTTTCGATGATGATCTTAGCTTCAAGAAGTGAATAAAATATTTCCCCATCCAGAAGCTCGTATCTCATTTTTCCGTTAAATGATTCGCAGTATCCGTTCTCCCAAGGTGATCCCTTTTCGATGTAAAGCGGTTTGACTTGAAGTCCACTCAGCCAACATTTCAATTTCTTAGCGACAAACTCCGATCCATTATCGGATCGGATATGCTTGGGACATCCGTGCTTTAAAAATAAATCGGCCAACACCAAGATCACGTCCTGAGATCTAATTCTTCTAGCCGTATAAGTCGCCAAACACTCCCTCGAGTACTCATCAATAATATTCAAAATTTTGTAGGGACGCCCGTCATGGGTTCGATCGGCCACAAAATCATAAGACCAAACATGGTTTTTATATTCGGGTCTAAGTCTAATCAACGAGCCGTCAGTCAACCAAAGGCGGGCCCGCTTGGGAGCCTTTTGAGGTACCTTTAACCCCTCTTCTCGCCATATTCGGTAAACGCGATCTTTGCCCACATTAAAACCTTCCATATTCAAAATGCTCGTTACCTGGCGATACCCGTAACGAGAATACTGAGACGCGACTTCCACCACACGCTCTCGGAGCTTTTCTTGATCCGGGTTCGGTTTTGGTTCGTAACGATAAACAGATCTGATTTGTCCTATCGTTTTACATGCCCGGCGTTCCGAGACGCGAAGTTCTCGAACTACAAATTCCACAGCCTCGCGTCTCCGAGCCGGGCTTAGAAGTTTCCCTTTGCTACTTCCTTTAAAATCAAATTATCAAGTGCTTGGTCGGCTACAATTTTTTTAAGCCGTGTGTTTTCTTGCTCAAGCTCTTTTAGACGTTTAGCCTGATCGATCCGTAAACCACCAAATTCGGCTTTCCAGCGTGAGATGGTTTGAGGGGTGACTCCTACTTTGCGGGCCGCTTCTTCTAGTTTCATTCCCTTGGCTTGCTCGATTTCAACTGTACGGAGATGGGTAATGATCTCCTCGGGCGTATATCGCTTTTTTGGCATGTCCTGCTCCTTTGGCAGGTCCAGATTATCACATTCAACCTGGACCGGGTTAAACCAGCAGGTCAGTTCTTTTTGCTTGTGAGAACTTCTCTGATCTAAAGGCCGTCAAAAAAGCTTACCGATCCTCTTCGTCGTTTATCTACAAGACCTATTACCAAAAGCTTGAACAAAAAGTTGGGGAGCGAGTGAATTATCCCTGGCCCAAAACCATTGGGATTGATGAGCATGCCTTTAAAAAGGCTAAGTTTGGTTCCGGTACGGAGTTTGTGACCATGATTGTGGATTACGACCATAAACGAGTGAGAGAGCTAGTGTATGGCAAAACGGGAGCGGCTTTATCGTTAACACTGGCGTCGATCCCGGGGCGAGAGCGAGTACAAAATGTCACTTTAGATCTTTGCGATCCGTTTAAGAATTTTGTTAAAGAGTTTTTTCCTCAAGCTAAAATCGTAGCCGACAAGTTCCATGTGCTTAGGCTTTTAAGTCCAAGTTTACTCAAAAAACGAAAAGAGATCGTAGGAACGAGATCGGATCTTAGGGCCAAGAAATTGTTGCTCATGAGCTCGCATCAATTAGGATACGTTGAGCAGTTGGCCCTTCATCGATTTATGGAAAAGTATCCGACTCTACATGAACTTTACCGATGGAAAGAGCGCATGCATTCGTTTTATCGAATCAAAGGATTTGATCGGGCCAGAGATGCTCATCAAAAAATGTGTGATGAGATGGCCTTATCCCAATTGCCCGAGATCAAGACCTTGAGAAGGACGCTCATGAAGTGGCGAGTGGAAATATTAAATTACTTCCTCACAGGACTCACTAACGCTCGTACGGAGGGATTTAATAACAAGGCAAAGGTAGTAAAAAGAAGGGGTTACGGATATAAGAACTTCCGTAACTACAGACTCAAAGTTTTAACTGCTTGTGCTTAAAAGATTTTTTATACTGCACCCACTTAAACCGTTGAATAATGAATCCGGAGACTTAGGGCAAGCTCTCGAACCCATGCTCCAGATGTGATAAAGGGCGTTAAGATGGAAAATCAGTCAGTAAATAAACCAACAGAAGATACGGATTACGAAAGATACGTTGTGAGACGTAATTTAGAGGACTATTGGCGAACGGACGAAAAGGTTCAGTTAGTCCTCTTTGCCATGTCTTCAAGAATTCCCGTTACGACACTTTGTAAGTTAAATAATGTGAGTCCATCTCAGTATTACGAATGGCGAGAAAAGTTCATTGCTCGTGGCAAAGAAGGCTTAATGGCCAATGGTGGACGAAGCCAAAGGGAATCTGAGCTTGAAAAGAAAATCCACGTATTAGAGCGATGTATCGGAGAACTGACGCTAGAGCGTGAGCTTTTAAAAAAACTTCAAGAGTAGTCTCAAGTCGAGAATTTATTAAAAAGTTTAAAAATAATTATCCGCCTAAGGCTTTTGCCGAGGCACTTGGGATTAGTTTGTCCCGAGTTTATTACATTTTAAAGAACGAGGAAAAAATGAAAGAGCGAAAAGATAAGATGGTCAATCGCGCTGAATTAACTGCCAAGGTAAAAGAGATCTCAGAAATGCACCCGTATTTTGGATATCGTAAAATATACGCAATTTTAAGGTTTAAAGAAGGAATCAAGGTGAGACGTAATACGGTTTATGAGCTCATGAAGGATAATAATCTGCTTCTTCCACCCACACGCAGTAACAAAAAATTCTTTAAAGGAGTGCCGTTCTCCATCAATGTTCAGGCCACGGAGTCTAATCGCCTCTGGGGCATCGACATGACTTACATTTGGTGCGGTCAAGATGCTTGGTGCTATCTCCAGGCGGTGATTGATCATCACGACAAGGTTTTACTCGGTTATAATTTCTCTCGAAGCTGCAAAGCCATTGGTGGAGTCATGGCGCTTGCCGAAGCGGCTTCAAAGCGTCCAGTTAAACAGCTGGAGCTTAGATCCGATAACGGCTGTCACTATGGTGCAAAAATATTTAGAGACGAGATCCAAAGGCTTGGAATTTATCACACAAGAACCATGGTCAATACTCCAAAAGGCAACGCCGTGATTGAGAGATTTTTTAGAAGTTTAAAGCAAGAATGTGTTTGGCAGCATGGGTTCGCAAGTTATGAAGAAGCAAAACCCGTGATAGATAAATGGATTAAATTTTACAATGAAGGTCGGCCCCACCAAACCCTCAACTACAGTAC
Organism: uncultured Pseudobdellovibrionaceae bacterium; assembly: GCA_964504465.1. Classification (GTDB taxonomy): domain Bacteria; phylum Bdellovibrionota; class Bdellovibrionia; order Bdellovibrionales; family UBA1609; genus CAZDFM01. The sequence continues at coordinate 3,927 of CAZDFM010000333.1, forward strand.
CCCCGAACTATTTTACGAGCAGGAGAATCAAAACTATGTAGCAAAAACAGCTTAAATTAATTGTTGATTACGTGGGGGCATTACAACAAACTCCGATCCATTATCGGATCGGATATGCTTGGGACATCCGTGCTTTAAAA
>CAZDFM010000334.1:0-4037 GCA_964504465.1 uncultured Pseudobdellovibrionaceae bacterium
ATATAGTTTGCGGGTGTACCACCTGCAACTCGATAGAGTGCTCGATAAGGCTCGTCGGGGAATGTGCTATAACCAAGTTGTTCAGTTAAGCCCTCGTCGGCGTAAACAAATGTATTGTTCACTTCAAGAACTGAATAATCATATGGTGGATAGCAGACCCATGATTGGGCTAAAATCTTTGGACCGAAATATCCCAAGTATAAATTGCGGGGGCTGATTTCATGCGGGGCATCGCCTGAGCTATTCCAATCGACATATGATTTATTCACATTTATCTGCAAAACTTTTGTGTCACCCGCTGCAAGCCTTTTTTGAATTGCAGCAAGGCTTATGCTGGGTTCGACTTTTCCGTTGATCGAATAAGTAAAGTTAACTCCTTCAATTGCGAAAAACTCAAAAAAGCCATTAAAGATTTCGTCAGTTTGAATTTGCATTATAGGTTTTGAAGCTGCAGGGCTAAATCCAACCTTCACGATGCCTGTGGGACCCGTAGGAAGTCCGTTTGAAACACCCGTCACAAATTGACCGGCAATACGAGCTTCTTTGTTAGTAGTGGAAGCGCCGTAGATGGAAGGTGAAATGTTGACGGTGTTGTCTCCTGATTTAAATGATCCTGAAAGGTCGCCGTAGCTGACTACGATACCACTTGAATCACTTTCGGGATCTTCGTACGCGCCAAGATACTGAATAAGGTAAGGGACACTGACTTTTAGCTCTTGCGACATTGAGATCGGAGTAGGAGGAGTCCCAATGCAGTCTCCGTCCGAATTCTTTTTATCGCAAGCATCCCAAACAAACGGGTCGCCAACGAGGGTGCCATTTTCAGTGATATTAACAATAATGTGAGTGAGCTTATAACCTGCTGGAATTGTAAGACCTTGTGCACTCGCAGACTTTGAATTGATTTGGTCTGAAGTAGGGATTTGTAAATTGAGAGCGATGGTCTGAGGCCCCTTACGAGTGCATCCCGTACCAAAGATAATTGCGACGATGAGGCCAATTAGGAAAAATTGGTTCATAAAAATCCCCTTACGTTCAACGTATGCGACTCTTATTTATCGGCTTTTTTATTCTTGGAGCTATGCTTATGAAGAGAATCTCAAAGGTTATTTCAGTTTAGATCAGTTCAGTTCTCACAATGAGACACGAGTGCTGTCAAAAACTACTATTGGTTTGTCGTGACATTAGACAATTTTTGCGACACCGACTCCGGACTATCAAACTCTTAGACACTTTGAGTGTATTTTTTTGAGACTTTCGCAGATTTTTCCACAGTTCTTTCAGCTAGCTAGTAATCTGTATTCAGTTCACCAGTACAAGGGGTAAAAGATGAAAGTAGATTCAACAACGAAACTTTTAATCGCTTCGACACTCTCATTATTCATAATGCCTTCGGCAAATGCCGCCTACGGTGACTATAGTAACGGCCGAACTGCAGCCGACAATATGAGTGACGCTGCAAACTCTGGCAATAGTGATACACCCAGAAGTTTAGTTGAAACAAGTGGCGATAGCGGTGACGGTTGCAATAGCCAGAAAGCCAGATCGGCAACTGGTTGCCAACCTTCTGCGGAACAAGCAGAAGCTCAAATGTATGGTCGAATTAAAGATAAAGGCTGGGATCAACTGAATTCTCACGAGAGAAAATATTTGAATAGCATAGGAGTTGAAAATCCAGAGGTTTACGGTTCTTGGAAAGAAGAGCGCAAAGAAATAGAAACATTCGCCAAAGCCGAGCAGCAGCAACCCATGTACGACAAAGTAAAGGGCCGCACTTGGGATCAGCTCTCAAGTCGTGAACAGCAATATGCTCGCAAAAATGGAATCGGGAATGCCGATCAGTTTAATACCTGGAAGGAAACTCACGAATTGATTATGAATGCGAAAAAACAAAAAGACGAACTAGCCAATTTTAACCGGATTAAATATAAAGCTTGGCGTGATTTAACAGCCACTGAAAAAGCCGACATGCGCCGCAAAGGTGTCGCAAACGAATTAGCATTTGAAGCTTACAAAGAAGCGGGCCAACAAAAATTATTGGCCGGCCAAATGTCTGAAGAAGAAAAAAAGAAGCAGGCACTTGCTGACGAAGAAGCTAAAAAAGCAGCAAAGCTTGCTGAAATGGCGGCCCAAAGAGAACAACAAAATCAAACCGAGATGGTTGCAAACCAAGAACAAGTCTTCGCCGGTTTTACAAACTCTGATCAAATAGCGCCCGCCACGGTAAGTGCGAAAGCAGACAGAAAACCCGCTTCAGTGAAACGAAAGAAAACCGTAAGCTTCACAAGATCCCGAGTGGCCAACTAAGGCCTTCGGAGGCCTCTTTTTGCACCTAAAAGGCCTGTTTTTGATGACGGTGGTTAAACCCTGTCTGTCAAAACTCCATAGTTGGTATTTCAACCTAACTACCCAAAATCACACGTCTTTACTCAATCCTCGATGAGGTTTCATCTTCTTGTCTTGGCATATTTGCGCACGGCATAGCTAGTGCTTAACACTCAGCCAGAGCCGGAGTACAAATGAGAGGTTTGGTGAAACCTCATTTTTGACCCGGAGATTATCCTGAGGTCTGAGAGTATATGAAACTTGTTTTGGTATTTTTATTTACCACCTTATTTCCGACGCAGGCCGAGTGGTCCTCATTTAAGATGGCAATGAATCCAGGGCGCGCAGAAACGAACAGCTTTGAAGGTGTCATCAAAACGATTTACGTCGATGAAGCAAGCGACCGACTCACTGTTCGAGTTAAAGCGAGTGAAGACAACAAAGCACCCCAAGAGTTTTTTATTTGTGACGAATCAGAAGATGTTGAGAGCGAAAAAGTAAGTCTCGTACGCAAGGCCTTCAGCACCGGAACCCCAGTGCGACTTGGTTTTGGTGGCGCTTTTGATCGATGTCTCTCAAGTATCAAATACCTAAAAGAATCTGCTCCTCAGCAGGTTGGAATCTAATAGGAACTCCTATGTACAAGTTAATTTGTCTCGTAATTTGTGCATTTGTTTTTGCTTCGCACCCCGCTTTTTCAGACGAAATCCAAGAAATTAATTACTCACATTCGCAGCTCGGTGAAGAAACCCAAATTTCTGTCGCATATCAGCGCTTAGCTAACGGCACCTTCTTGATCCATGATTTAGAAGTCGATTTTAAAGACAATGGAAGCTCTTCAGAAAAGCGTGGTGAAGCCCGCTACTCTTTTTCTGATATTGTTGCGGTTTATGAGGGAGCCCCGATTTTAAACGATCCTGACCGCACCGAGGACGGTTTTAGAACCTTCATTAAAAAACGTATTATCATCGAGTTTAAAGATAAGGGACAGATGGTTCTGACCGAGTCTATAGACACCTATCTGGTGACTTTAGAAGGTCCTAAAATGGGGACAGGGCAAGTTTTCGTGATGTCTCGGCCGCGGCCGGAAAGCTCTGAGAAGACCGAACTTCGTAGTTATCATTACGTCCATGTGGCCGGTTACGGAGATAGATTTTATCGTTATTTCCCCACAGACGACGAGTTCGAAGAACGCCTAAAGCGGGAACTTGCTTTAAAACGCCATAGCATCTTAAACCGCGCAGGGGCTCGCTTTGCGGTCTGCAACGGCCTTCTACATTATAAGTTCTCGGTGATTGATGGCGGCAAAAAGTGACGGATTTCGTCACCTTACTGAGATCAACCACAATATAGCCCTCTCCTAAGTAATATTTACATGGCTTGAGCTTTGCTCTGTATGACTACGGGTAGTGGTCTGCCTTTGGCGGACTGCTCAATACATATAGAGAATTTCTCCGGGGAGGAGAGTTTTATGGTGAACGCGAAATGGAATCAGACTTTAGTTATCGTAGCAGCACTCGTTTGCTCGCTTAGCTTAAGCGCTTGTAACGATAAAAAGAAGGCGGTTCCGATCTCAAGAGGCGGAAACAGCAAAGTCGTAACGCTTACTGATGGAGATACTAATAACTCAAAAGCCACTCCAAACGGTGGAGATTCATTGGCAGAAGAGTTAGTGCGCGAGCGAGAAAATATTAAGCGACTTGAGACATCTA
>CAZDFM010000335.1:0-4027 GCA_964504465.1 uncultured Pseudobdellovibrionaceae bacterium
CGGCGACCACCCAGTAGGAGAGGACGGCCACCAGCGCCGACGCGGGGATCGTGATCTCAGCCTCTCACAATGCTTACCACGATAACGGAATCAAAATTTTCGGAAGTGACGGTTATAAAATCACGGAAGAAATGGAAAAAGAAATCGAACGCCTCGTGTTTGAAGTCGACATGGATCCGTATTTGGCCAAAGCCAACGAGATTGGCCGCACTCGCCGCATCGACGATGCCAACGGACGCTACATTGTATTCGCAAAAAATTCTTTTCCCATGGATCTGTCGCTCGACGGCTTACGCATTGTTTTAGATTGCGCCAACGGTGCCGCCTACAAAGTTGCTCCCGCAATTTTTGAAGAGCTCGGTGCTGAAGTGATCGTCTTAGGTGACGATCCAAACGGTTACAACATCAACGATAAAGCCGGAGCACTTCATCCCCAAAGAGTTTGCGAAGCCGTAAACACTTACCGTGCCGATGCCGGCATCAGTCTTGATGGCGATGCCGACCGGGTGATCATGGTCGATGAAAAAGGTGAAATCGTAAACGGAGATCATATTCTCGCAGTTTGTGCCATCCATATGGCTAAAATGAACGCGCTACCAAAACACACAGTAGTCGCGACTCAAATGAGTAACCTTGGGCTCGAGCTCGCTTTGAAAAACCACGGAGTGCGAGTGGTAAGAGTTGATGTTGGAGACAAGTACGTGGTCGAAGAAATGCGAAAGCACGGCTACGCTTTAGGTGGCGAGCAGTCTGGTCATATTATTCACCTTGATCACACCACGACCGGAGACGGTTGTGTCGCGGCCTTGAGTGTATTGGCCGTCATGAAAAAAGAGAAAAAACGTCTAAGCGAACTTCGAACGATTACTGAAGATGTGCCCCAGGTGCTTGTGAACATCCGAGTGAAAGAAAAACGTGAGCTCACTTCAATCGATGGGTTCAAACAACTCATCGCAAGAATCGAAACCGAACTCGCAGGCGAAGGCCGAACCTTCGTGAGATTTTCGGGCACTGAACCCTTAGTGCGGGTACTTGTCGAAGGACGAAGCGCCACGCGGATTTCAAAGTACGCCGAAGAGATCGCCGAGTTTTTGCAAAGACAGTTGTCTTAAGTTATGCGACTTGCGACCGTCGAACAAAGTCTTGAGGTCGAAGAGTTATCCGAAAAAGTCTACGGGCTTTCAAGCGAAGTTCTTATGGAAGCCGCGGGCGCACTTGCCGCTCGCGAAATCGATCAAAGTTTTTTTCCTGAAATAAAAAGAGGCAGAACAGCCGTAGTTGTAGGACCCGGAAATAACGGCGGAGACGGACTTGTCGTCGCACGCCATTTGCATTCGGCGGGTCATCGAAATTTAGTTGTGTTTTACTACGCACCTCAAGACAAAAGAAGTGCTTTGTTCGTGCTTCAGTTAAAACGGCTTGAGCTACAGGGAATTAAACTCATAGATCTTGAGCAGAATCCTGAAAAACTCGAACACATCCGAACCTCCACGCTTGTGATTGACGCTCTTTTTGGGATCGGGTTATCGCGAAAAATCGAAGGAGAATTTCTTCATATTGTCGATATGATCAATTCCACGCGTGTACCAGTTGTGAGCTTAGATGCGCCCTCGGGTCTCAACTGTAACACGGGCGTTGCCTCAGGTGCGGTCGTTAAAGCTTCCATGACTTTAAGTTTTGGGCTCGCTAAGCCTGGTTTTTTTGTTGCCGATGGCCCTGGCCAAGTCGGAAAACTTCGAGTGTTGCCGATCGGTTTTCCGCATGAAGCCTTGAGGGGGGTTGCGACCTCTCACTTCTTGTTTAACGAAAAACTTGCCAGACGGTATCTCCCAACTCGAGAGACTCGAAGTCACAAATCGCAACACGGACACTTACTGGTTGCAGCAGGAAGGCCAGGCATGTGGGGTGCCGGAGTTCTTGCTTCGAGCAGTGCCTACCGAATGGGGGCCGGCTACGTAACTTGGGCCTCATGGGAAGAGCCTTCAGAAAAACTCAAAGAAGTCCCCGAGGTCTTAGCACAGAACCTAAATGAAGACTCGTTATGGAGCAAAACCTATCAAGCGGTTGCTGCAGGCCCAGGCCTAGGAGTTTCAGAAAAAACCCGTGATTTTATTTTGGAGCTGATTGAGCGTAAATTCGAAAAAGTTGTTTTGGATGCGGACGCCATTACAGTTTGCGTTGATTACAGTTTGTTTCCTCTTCCGGACAGTTGGATTTTAACTCCTCATGCCGGAGAGCTCTCACGCGTTTTAGGTATTGAAGCCTATCAAATTGATAACAATCGATTTGAAATGGCAAAACGTGCAGCTGAAGTGTGTGGCTGTCATGTTTTGCTCAAAGGCTTTCGAAGTGTATTAGCCTACCAGAATCGTATGATGGTCATTCAAAGCGGAAACTCGGCCTTAGCAAAAGCGGGGACCGGCGATGTTTTGACCGGCATGATTGGTGGTTTGATGGCGCAAGGACTTGAGCCTTTGCAAGCGACAGCTACCGCAACTTATATACATGGACGACTCGCTGACGAATGGGTCCGCGCAGGTCACGATAAAAACAGTTTGCTTGCCTCTGATCTAAAGGACCAACTGGGTCAGCTTGTGGGCCGCATTGCAGGCGGAAGCCTCATTTACTAAAGAGAGCGAAATGTCTTCTCCCACACAAAAAAAATTAGAAGCTTTAGACGTAGATAAACAAGGTGCAAAAAACTTTATCAAGAGTTGGGCGAAGTCACTTCAAGGTGAGCGTGTGCTCGTGTTGTTTTCGGGTCCGATGGGTGCGGGCAAAACTCAGAGTGTACGCTGGGTTCTTGAGGAGCTCGGTGCTCAAGACATGGCGTCACCGACCTATGCGATCATTCACCAATACGAAACTTCAAAAGGGCCTATAGATCACGTGGATCTCTATCGTCTCGAAGATGACCAAGATCTTGAATCTACCGGCTTCTGGGATCTCTTTCAGCGGCCAAAGGGCATTGTGTTTATCGAGTGGGCAGACCGACTTGCCGAAAAAGACTACCCAAAAAACTGGGCACGGTGGTCAGTTGAGATTTCTTTTTCAAAAGCTCAACCTGTTAATTCTGATTTTCGAAATATTAGTATTAGGCGGCTTTTGCCGTAAAACGAGAAAGTCGTTCGGTGAGTTTTCCGCCCACGCGATCTGCGAAGATAAGGGCTTGTTGATTATTGGCTGAAACTTCACCTAAACAGAGCAAAAGTCCGATCGGTTGATCGCCAACGCACATCGGGAGAACTGATGCATGTGCAGGTAAGTTTGCAAGACCCCAGTTTAAGAAAAACTGCTGATTGGCGTCTGAAGGAACCACATGTCCATGATAAGGTAAATTCGTTCGTTTTACGATTCTAAAGATGCCAGGTGAACCAAGATCAAAAAGTTTGAGTGCATCTTCTGAACGCGGAGCCCAGCTCTTTTCCCATTTCCAAGGACGAACGCCATGGCCTTCAAACAAGAGAATCATGCTCTGATTGAAGTGATCTTTTAGCTTTTTAAATGCCCAAGCTACAGCTTCATTCTCAGTAGATGCATCAGCGATATCACCAGGAGCGAGTTTTTTAATATCAATTACAGATTCTGCAGGCGAATCGATACGAGGGCCCGCAAAACTTCCTGTAAAAGTGTGGCCCGTGGACGTCGGCTCTTGAGCTTCGGGCTCTTCCATGAAAGCTTTAAAGTTTTTTGCAGAGCCTTCCATACGAGCGACTTTGGATTCACTTACAGCATCTAGGTGGTGAGGAACTTCAGTTTTTGAATCACGTCCCATAGACTCGGTGCCACCGACAATAACCATAGAACTTGTCGGTTTTGTAACTTGAGTCTCGGGAGTTTTCTGAGCGGCTGTGGGAGTTGCTCGCTCTACAGGCTCTGGACGATCTGGAGTAATTTCAAGTTTGATTTGAGGGTTGGTCGCCTGAAGATTGAGACTTGTGTCTTCTTGAAGCTGAATGAGCGAGTCGTCATTTGGTTTTTATTCGGGCAAATAAAGTTTTAGCGACGCAAACATATAGCCGCATGG
>CAZDFM010000336.1:0-4024 GCA_964504465.1 uncultured Pseudobdellovibrionaceae bacterium
AGTTGATAAATGATGGCATCTTTGTACCAAAGCATTCCATCTAAATTGACCGATTCGGGGTTCATCATTTTGGGCCTCTGATTTTAAAAATTCTTAAAGGTAGAGCTTCAGGTCGAAGTTCAACGTAATTTCGCCAGCCCATCCAAGTGAGCTTTTGTCCGGTCAAAAGATCTTCTAGGTGTATGGGGTCAGTTGGTCCAATTTGCCATTCTTTAAGTGGCAGCTCGACTTGGCCACTTTGAACTTGGTCAGGAGTCAGGTTAGCAATCACCAAATAATGTTCACCATTAAAACTCTTTGAGAAAGCTAAAATGGATTCGTTCGGAATCAGGTGAAACTCGATGTTGCGATTCTGCTGAAAGGCCGGGTGCAGGTTTCGTATTTCGTTAAATTGTTTGATGGTAGGCGCGAGAGAGTCTTTCTGTTCAAGGTTCCAGCTCTTTAATTCGTATTTTTCAGAATCCAAATACTCTTCGCCGCCCTCTTTGAACCGTTTGTGCTCCATGAGTTCATAAGCAGGGCCATAGATTCCGTAGTTACTTGAAAGCGTAGCCGCAAGCCCTACTCGGAGGATAAACATATTGCGAGAGGGTTTTTGCAAATCAAAGGGCAAGATGTCAGGAGTGTTTGGCCAAAAATTGGGTCCAAAATAATCTACAAGTTCGGTCTTGGTGAGTTCAGTAAGGTACTGAGTCAGCTCCCACTTTGTATTTCTCCAGGTAAAATACGTATAGGATTGGCTAAAACCCGCTTTGGCTAAATAGCCCATCACTTGCGGGCGAGTGAAAGCCTCTGCAAGAAACACCACTTCAGGATGCTTTTTCTTAATGTCTTGGATGAGCCACTCCCAAAACGCAAAAGGTTTGGTGTGGGGATTGTCGACTCTAAAAACTTTGACCCCTTGGTCGACCCAGTACTGGACAACACTTTTGAGCTCCGTCCAAAGCCCCTGCCAATCTTCACTTTCAAAATCGAACGGATAAATATCTTGGTATTTTTTGGGTGGGTTTTCAGCATACTGAATGGTTCCATCGGGCCGTTTCTTAAACCACTCAGGATGTTCTTTGACATATGGGTGATCCGGTGAACACTGAAACGCGATATCGAGCGCGACATTTAACTCAAGCGATTCAGCAGTTTTTAAGAACTTTTTGAAGTCTTGTAAGGTACCAAGCTCTGGCAAAATATCTTTGTGTCCACCCGCTTCGCCGCCGATGGCCCATGGACTTCCAACATCGTCTTTTGCAGGTTCGAGGCTGTTGTTCTTACCCTTTCGAAAAGCGCGACCAATTGGATGAATAGGAGGTAAATACACTACATTAAAACCCAGATCTTTTACGTAATCGAGTCGTTCAGTCGAAATTTTAAAATCACCATGCGTAAGCTTCCCGTCAACTCTGGACCTGGGAAAGAACTCATACCAAGAGCTAAAACGCGCAATCTTTGGCTCAATTTGCAATGGGATTTCACGGTACTGAACCATGCTCGGGTCATCGTAGAAGTCGGCTGAAATTTGCTCGAGCTTTTTCTCATAAAGCAGCGTCTTGAGATCACTGTACTCAAGCCCTTTTGCGTCTTGCGACCATTTCTTTAGCTGTACGACTACCGCGCTTAAAGTTTTTTTATCTGATTCACTGGATAAACTTAATATTCGCTCAAGGAGTTCCACACCACTTAACAAATCGACTGAAATCTTTTGCCCAGCTTCTAACTTTTTTAAAACGTCAGAGCGCCATGTATCAAACCGGTCTATCGCAGCTTCTGCCGATAAAATATAACGCCCCAGTTTCTGAGGTGAAAACCGGGCGCGCCAGCGATCGTTTCCGATATCTTCGGGAGACGTTACAAAAGGAACCCGTTTAAAACTCTTCTCAGACTCATGTTTGTAAAGAAGTCGGCCTTTAACGTGATCATGGCCGTCGAGCAAAAGTGTGGCCACAATTTCGACTTCTTCATCGATGTAACGACGAGCTCCGAAACGGCCGCCATCGACCTCAGGCTTTAGTTTATCAATAATGACTCTCGATGGACGTAGACTAGGCAAACTCATTCACAAAACATAATGGCAGATGCCGGATTACACAATTGCGAACGATTTTGTTAAGAAGATAACTAACTTAAATCATAAGGTCTTAAAGAACGGCGAAGTTAAAAAGTGGTAGAACTTGAAAATTCAAAAGAGCCTTTAGCATTGCTCAAATTTTCAACTGGAGACCGCATGGCAAAATCCACCACCACCCGAACTACTGACCGTAAATCCAAAGCAAAACCCCCTCTTAGCAAATCAATGAGTAAACCCACTGCCAAAAAGACAGCTTCTGCCAAAAGTGGTGGTAGCAAAAAAGCCTCGCCTGCCAGCGCAAGTGAAAAAACTCCACAGTCGTCGGCGGCTCAGATCTCTCCCGAAGAAAGAGAACGGATGATCCAGTACGCGGCCTATCACATTGCTGAAAAAGATGGTTTTAAGCCGGGTAAAGAAAACGATTACTGGCGTCTTGCTGAGGAGCAAATTCTTAATCTCTTTCAATCTCAACAAAACCCACAAGATTCACAAGCTGACGTTCACTAAGAATGGAAGTCTGGCGCGGTAACCCGAGTCCCCTTGGTGCTCATGTAACAGCTAAGGGTGTGAATTTTGCTTTGTTCTCTGAAAATGCCGAAAAAGTGATGTTGTGTCTGTTCGATTCTGATGGGCATGAAACCCAAATCGAAATGCCCGAACGAAACCATCATATTTGGCATTGTTTTGTACCTGGCCTCAAGGCTGGTCAACACTATGGTTACCGCGTGCACGGACCTTATGAGCCCAAAAAGGGACTCAGGTTTAATCCGAATAAACTTTTACTCGATCCTTATGCTCGTGCGACCTCGGGCGCAGTCAATTGGAATGAGAGTATTTTTGCCTACGATATCAACTCACCCGAAAAAGATCTTTCGTTTAGCGAAGTCGACAGTGCGCCCTCAATGCCAAAAGCTATTGTCGTAGATTCTAAATTTGATTGGGACGGAGACGAAGCCCTCAACATCCCCTGGCACGACACCATAATTTATGAAACGCACCTTAAGGGATTTACAAAACTCAACGAAAAGATCCCGCCAGAACTTCGCGGGACTTATGCGGGTATTGCGCATCCTAGTGCGATTTCATATTTGCAAGAACTCGGCGTCACGGCAGTTGAACTTTTACCTGTGCACCAATTCGTGGAAGAAGATTTTTTAAAACAAAAAGGATTAAAAAATTATTGGGGTTACAGCAGCATCGGATTCTTTGCACCCGAATCGCGGTATGCGCACAAAAGAGACGGAAGCCAAGTCAGCGAATTTAAAAACATGGTAAAGGCCTTACACGCGGCAGGTCTCGAAGTTATCCTCGATGTCGTTTACAACCATACAGTTGAGGGCAATCATTTAGGGCCAACTCTAAGTTTTAAAGGCATCGACAACCAGAGCTACTACCGACTTACAAAAGACGATCCGCAATTTTATATGGACTACACCGGCTGCGGTAACACGCTCAACGTCGTAAATCATCATACCCTAAGGCTCATTATGGACAGTCTTCGCTACTGGGTTGAGGACATGCATGTTGACGGCTTTCGCTTTGATTTGGCTTCGGCTTTAGCTCGAGGCTTTCATGAAGTCGACCAGCTCAATTCGTTTTTTGGAATAGTCCAGCAAGATCCTATTTTATCAAAAGTAAAACTGATTGCTGAACCTTGGGACTTAGGCGAAGGCGGCTATCAGGTCGGAAGTTTCCCCAATCTTTGGACCGAGTGGAATGATAAGTTTCGTGACACCGTTAGAAAATACTGGAAGGGCGACGATGGACTCCTTTCAGAACTTGCGGGCCGTTTAATGGGTTCAAGTGATCTTTATGAGTCGAGCGGAAGACGCCCACACGCCAGTATTAATCTCATCACCGCTCATGATGGCTTCACCTTGCATGATCTTGTGACCTACAACGAAAAACATAATGAAGCGAATCTCGAAGACAACCGTGACGGCAACGACAACAACAGCAGTT
>CAZDFM010000337.1:0-1727 GCA_964504465.1 uncultured Pseudobdellovibrionaceae bacterium
CCAAGCTTCAGTGCTGTATCGCACGAGGTGCGAAGACATGTAGGTATCAATTAAAAGATTCAGCAGTGGAGAATTCACTACCGCAGCGGAAGTAAAAGCAAATCTTTGAACTGGTCCCGGGACCAGTTCAGCAAGAAAACACTATTTTAAATCAGTGAGCATTTTAAATATTTCAGTCACGCCCAGCTCGGCGTTCGGGTGGCCTGCATTCGTATTAATTGTGTAAATTCGATTCATTGCAGGAGCAATCGCTACAAGGGCGTAATTATAAGTATTGCTACCTGCCATGGCAAAGGCAGCTCCTTTTGCCCAAGGGCGTTCCATACGACCGAATGAACTAAAGGTAAAAGGCCCCTCTCCTGCACGACTTAGGAGCTTGTCGTAAGTGGCTTGCGATAAATAACCTGTGCGAACGCCCTGGTTGCCGATGAAGAGTTTCAAAAACTTCTGCCAGTCTTCCGCATTGCAGTGAACAGTTCCTGCTGGGCCGAGCGCTGGAGGATTATCAGCTTGAAGACCCGGAGCAATGGCAACTGGCTTTTCATTTGAAAATTGATGTGACCATGGCTGAACTGCAACGCTTTTATTCTCCGAACCTGCCGGGCCAATCCCGCAAGAACTCATACCGAGCGGTTTAAACATTTCGTTCTGAATTAAATGTTCCCAACTTTTCCGTTTCCTCTTTTCTAAAATCCAACCGAGCACCACGTAGCCACTATTGCTGTACTCAGCTCCCTCGCCAGCTTTAAAGCGAACAGGGCTCGCAAAAATTCCTTTTACTAATTTTTCTCGCATGGCATCTGGAGCCACTTTGTCTGTGAAAAGAGTGGTCCAAAGTTTGCCGTTTTCGGGAGTCGTGACCTCTGCAAGTCCCGAGCTATGAGAAAGTAGTTGCTCGACAGTGATTTTACCGATTGCAGGGTCAAGTTTATAATTCGGAGGAGCGATCTCTGCTAAATTCGAAGTCCACTTTAAAACCCCTTCATCAACAAGACGCCCAATTAAGAAAGCAGTCATAGGTTTTGTACAAGAACCAATATGCCATTTGTCTGCCGAAGAAACTGTGTGGGATTGACCTTCGGCTCGAACACCTCCTGTGTATTCGAATAGTGTTTTCTCGTTTTCAGTAACTAACACTTGAAGACCAGGCATTTCTGATTTGGATTGGAGAGCTTTGATCGACATTTCCATATTCTTCACCTCTGAGTCGCTGGTAACTGCTGACTGTGAAGCACAAGCATTTATTGAAATAAGGAGGCCTGAGAGAACGAACAAACTTAACTTTTTCATTTCTTACCTACGCACTGTTTAGCCCTAGCCGACGTCGAAAGTAGCAAGATTACTTCCGCAGCGGAAGTCTTAGCGCACAAACTTCCGTTTAGTCATTATAGTGAAGGGTGTTCCGATAATTGTTGGCAAAATCCAGAAAACATAGGGAGGAACAGACCCTTGCCCGGGGATAGCAGAGTCGTTCACAACCTCTGCGTTTTTTTGCAAAAATAGCACGCATAAATTCCTCCGCCTTAGAAGTTTAATCCTGTTCAGATATAGAGCTCTCGAAGCCGATTAACAAGGCAACTTTACGACCTATGAAGAAAATCACTGCCGCTACGTGCATCAGTATTTTAATTTAGATCAAATGTGACCGTGCCATCTTGTGGGTCACGGCACTCAACTCTATTGTTGGGGAGGATCTGATAACTTGGAGGAGAAGACTTTGACTCCCC
>CAZDFM010000337.1:1737-4017 GCA_964504465.1 uncultured Pseudobdellovibrionaceae bacterium
TCGAAAATAAATAGGCCAAATTAAGTTCTTTTCAACGTATACAGCTTCACCAGCGTAACCGGTCGCGCCCTGATCTCCCCAAATATAAATATAAACTCGACCACCTGTAAGTACCGTTTCGTTTTGTGGGCGACGATGTCGCCCCTCAAAGGTACAGGTACTCAGAACTACAAGAAATAAGACCCCGAGCAACAATAACGGAGTCCAGCTGAAGAGAAATAAGCCTCTAAATAAATTCCGATTTATCTTTCTAAAAATTAATCTCGTCGCAAGAATGAGAAAAGTAAGTCCCGAAATAAATACTAAAAAACTCCGAACAGAATCAACGCCAGGAATATCTATAACAATATTCTTAGAAAAATAGACGAGTGCGCAGCCTAACAATGATCCAATTAAGATTTTGTTTGATACTTTGTTCATATTTCATTCCAGCATAAGATGCTAACAACCGATTAACAAGGTTGCTTTCCGACGCATGAATCACCACAGCGGAAGTGAAATTTAAAGATAAGAAGCTACCTTCGACGTCGAAAGTAAAAGTAGAGATGCTATTTTTGGTCGATATATCCAAGGATCAAGACCACCATATCATTAATCGCTGTCCGATTCAGATTGTGCCCAGCCTCGTAATATCGTGCGCTAAAATTTAATGCAGGCTTCTTGGCTTTGGCTTGCACTTCGTTCCATTTCTCAAAGTCCAGAACAGCCCCTGCGGATACATTTTGGTCGTTCAGTCCTTGAAACACTTGAATGTTCAGATCAGCATCACGGCTCGCGAGGTCTTTCAATATGTCGTTGAGTGAGTCAGAAGCAAATGCATCGGCCAGGTAGCGAGAGGAAACCCCTCCCCAAGTTCTGATATAGGAGTCGTCTTTCCGCTTCAAGGCATCCCAGAATTTTTTGCTGTCTTTTTCGGGAATCTGAGACGAAACAATTTTTTTGAATGGGTCCATCGGCACACCACTTAATAAAACCATTTTAATCTTCTTTAGAACGGCGTCATTCTTTCGATCCTTCTTTTGCAGGAGTGACATCGCAATGATCGCCCCTTCGCTATGGGCGTTTACAAAAATTTGATCATTAAATTTTAAGCCTTTGTTATTCACGGCCCATTTTAGAGCCTGCTCTAGGCATTCTGAAAGCGTCTTCATCGTGAAGCGATTGTATTCACTGTCGTTCACGACCACTTTATTTTGGACCCATGAAATACCAGGTTTATCAAAACTCAGAACATTCACCTTTTTTTGATTAAAGAGGTAGGCCACGTGCGGAGGTAATTCTTGATCAGAAGCGGCGGAGTAAATTCCGGAGCCGCTTAAAGTAACGAGGATCGGCAAAGTTGCTGATCCTTCGGGAATTCGAAGATAGGTCTGACACTTCATTCCCTCAGCAGTCGTAACTGAATTTGTCAGCACAGAAGCCTTCGCTGAGTTCGTCACGGTTACTAAAATGAAAACCAAAGATCCCCAAACGACAAGTTTAATGAATTCCATAGTCTTTATTATCAGGAGTCGATTCCCTTCAGTCCAGAAGCGAATTTATTTTACCCGCCGATTTTAGATTAATTCTGAGCCGCTCCCAATTTAAAAACACGCTCGAGCCATTTTTCTCTAAACGTCAATGTCGACAGGCGAATGGGTCCAATGTTGGTGACTCGAGTGGGACTAATTCCGCAAAAGCCAAATATAAGCCTTTTAATTGTGACGTCGGTCGGAGCTCCGTTAATAATTCGGTAGAACCATGCGGGTTGATCCAAAGTTGAAATGACCCTGGCAGATCTACCTTTAAGAAGTTTATCCCACCAAAGTGAGCCTTCTCGTTTTTTAAAGGCGAAGCCTGGCAAAAAGACGCGATCAAAAAAACCTTTAAGAATGGCGGGCATCCCTCCCCACCAGACTGGATAAATTAAAACGATGTGATTACTCCATTTGATGTTCTCTTGAGCTTCAATCAAACACGGCTCAAGCTCGGTTCTTTTGCGGTAGCCGAATTCAAGATTGGGATTAAACTTTAAGTTCCCTACTAATATTTCGCGAACTTCGGCTCCTGAACTGAGTGCACCTGCTTTATAAGAGGCTTGCAAAGCGTGATTAAAACTCTCGGGGTCAGGATGACCTTGAATGATCAGTATCTTTTTTGACATTGCCGCCTCGGTGGAGTGAGATTTTCAACTCTTGTTAGTTACCAGTGCCATCTCGAATAAGCGTCTATTTTTTTGCGATTAAGGCCCGAGTCAGAATGAGGTGTCCAGCAAGTGCTGCCCACACGCATACAATTCCA